>NZ_DATGCW010000385.1:0-3470 GCF_035311605.1 Saliniramus sp. | reverse complement strand
AGCGCAGCCGCGGCATGGCTTCGAGCCGCAGGGTCGCGTCGAGCAGGCGGGGCGAATTGAGGTAGGTGTTGCGGTGGATGCCACCGAGACGGGCGAATTCCGCATTCTCGAGGCCGGGAATCATGCGCAGGATCGCGGCCTGCGCCCCGTATTTCAGCTTCGTCTGGAAGCCGACCATGTTGTATAGCGTGCCCAGCGCATTGTCCTGGCGCAGTTGCACCACGGCATGCGGCTTGACTTCAGGGTCATGCGGATTGGTCAGGCCGACGGGTTTCATCGGCCCGTGGCGCAGCGTCTCGCGTCCGCGCTCGGCCATGACCTCGATGGGCAGGCAGCCATCGAAATAGGGGGTGTTGGCCTCCCATTCCTTGAACTCGGTTTTATCGCCCGCCAGCAGCGCGTCGATGAAAGCCTCGTACTGCTCCTTGTCGAGGGGGCAGTTGATGTAATCAGCGCCGGTGCCGCCCGGGCCCGGCTTGTCGTAGCGGCTCTGGAACCAGGCCTTGCCCATGTCGATCGATTCGCGATGCACGATCGGCGCGATCGCGTCGAAAAAGGCGAGCGCCGTCTCGCCGGTGATTTCGCGGATGGCGTCCGCCAGGGCCGGGGAGGTGAGGGGGCCGGTGGCGATGATCACCTTGTCCCATTCCTCCGGCGGCAGGCCGGCGATCTCACCACGATCAATGGTGATCAGCGGATGGGCTTCCAGCGCCTGCGTCACCGCATCCGAGAATCCGTCGCGATCAACGGCGAGCGCTCCGCCGGCGGGGACCTGATGGGCGTCGCCCATGCGCATGATCAGCGAATCGAGCCGGCGCATCTCCTGATGCAGAAGACCCACCGCATTGCTCTGCGCATCATCCGAGCGGAACGAATTCGAGCAGACGAGTTCGGCGAGGCCGTGGGTCTTGTGGGCATCGGTCATGCGCTGCGGGCGCATTTCGTGCAGAATCACGGGCACGCCCGCCTGGGCGATCTGCCACGCGGCTTCCGAGCCGGCCAGGCCGCCGCCGATGACGTGTACAGGAGCGATATCGCTTTGACGGTTCATGATCTGCCTCGCAGGCCCTGTTTCGAAAGGGGTCTTTCAGATGCGGAGTTAGCAGCAGCTACCGCATGCGACAAGGGCAGGCAGATTCTCCGAACACGATTATCATCACGTTTGATGGTGCGTTATGGTTGCCAGCGCGCGCAAGGTCCAGCACACTGCACAGAACGTGCACATCACGATGCGCGCAATGAGGGAGGGTGCCATGACGGTTCGGCAGGTTCTTTCCAACAAGGGGACGCAGGTCGTCACGATCGCACCGCAGGAGACGCTGTCGCAAGCGGCGGCGCTGCTGGCCGGAAAAAGGATCGGCGCCATCGTCGTCAGTGATGACGGTCGCGCAGTTGCCGGTATCCTGTCCGAGCGCGACATCATCCGCGCGCTGTCGCAGGACGGGGCGGCGGCGCTTGATGCGCCGGTTTCGAAATTCATGACGCGCGATGTCGTGACCTGCGGCATCAATGCGGATGCCGATCATCTCATGCGCCTGATGACGGATGGCAAATTTCGCCACGTTCCCGTGGTCGAAGACGGCGCATTGGCCGGGATCATCTCGATCGGTGACGTCGTCAACCGAAGGCTCGCCGATATCGAGGCAGAACAGCAGGCCTTGAAGGATTACATAGCGGCCGGCTGACGGTGGCCCTGATCAGCGCATGGCCGCCGCCAGCGCTTTCGCCTCGGCCAGCAATTCGCGGATATCGGGCATGGCCCGGCGTGTGGCTTGCGCGCCGAGCGCAATGATTTCATCTGCGCGGTGGAAATCGAAAAGGCCGATCTTCGACAGTTTCGGTGAAATCATCAGATCCGGCGGATCGCCCGCGAGGCGCGCCCGAGAGATCCGGTCCTGGATGATGTTGAACGCATCCAGCATCACCTTGGCCATCCCCGGCGCCACGCGTCGTGCCGGATCGCGGCCACGCAGGCTTTCGGCCACATTGTCGGCCATGTCAAGCATGGGTCCCAGAAAGCCGGGGCGCCCGTTTTCCTCCTCTGCCTCCGGAGTTTCGGCTTCCGCGTCATCGTATGCATCTTCAATCGACTGGATCGTGGTGCCGCGCAGCTTCAGATCGCCGTTGAGATTGACGCAAAGCACCACATCGGCGCCCAGCGCCCGCGCTGCGGAAACCGGAACGGGATTCACGAGCGTCCCGTCAACGAGCAGGCGGTTTCCGATGCGCACCGGATCGATGATGCCGGGCAGGGCATAGGAGGCCTGGACAGCCCGCAGCAGACGCCCGCGCGCGTCAGCCAGATCTCGTGGCCAGTCGTGATCTCGGTGGCGATCGCGCCGAAGCGCATGGGCAGTTCCTCGATTCGCAATCCGCCGAGATCCTCTTGCAACAACTGGCGCAGCTTCTCGCCCGCGATCAGCCCGGAGGCGCCGAGTGAGAAATCGAGCAGGCCAAGCACGCGGGCACGGGTGAGCGAGCGGGCGAACCTCTCGAGATCGTCGAGCTTGCCGGCGGCGAGGGAGCCGCCGACCACCGCGCCGATCGAGGTTCCCGCGACGATGTCGGGCACGAGGCCCTCCTCGGCGAGCACCCGCAGCACCCCGATATGCGACCACCCCCGAGCCGCCCCGCCGCCCAGCGCGATTCCGATTTTCAGGCCGTGATGCGATGCGTGCATGGGTTTGCTCTGAGTGTGGTCGTGCTGGCGAGAAATACCGATATCGCGTAGCAGATGCTTTAGTCGAAATAGTTTCAAGCCACGCCTTAATTTTGCCGGCGAGCGTGTCATAAACGCGGTTTCAGATCGAGCCGATTCCCGGGAGCGGATATTGAGGCAGTTGATTCTCGTCGTGGCCATGGCCGCCTTTCTTGGCGGCTGCGCCCTGTTTTCCTTCCGCGACACCTCCGGCATCACCACCGATCACAGCCATGCGAGCGCCATGGCCGAGGCGCTGACGGCGTATCGCGCGCAAAACGGGCTCGGGCCGGTGCGTGTCGATCGCAGCCTGATGCGCGCCGCTGACGAGCAGGCGCGGGCCGTCGCCGCCATGGATGATCTTGATCACCACGCCGCCGGTCGCTTCGGCAAGCGCATGACGCGTAACGGCATCAACGGCGCTGCGGCGGAAAACCTGCAGGCCGGCGCGCAGACGCCCGAGCGGGTGCTGGAGCGCTGGCAGGCCTCGACCTATCACGACGAAAACCTGTTGATGCCGGAAGCGCGGCGCATCGGCTTGGTCAAGGCTGAGGCGCCGGGAACCCGTTTCGGTAAGTTCTGGGTAATGGTGCTGGCGGATTGAGCCGGGTCAGGCATCGCTGATCGAATCAGTATAGTTGTGACGATTGCCCTGCCAGTCGCGGATGATCATCTCGCCATTGGCCTCGGCCTCGATCGCATCCGGATTGAGCACGGATTTGCCCGCACCGCCGGGGATGTCGAGCACGTAGAAGAACTGGCACAATCCCGA
>NZ_DATGCW010000384.1:0-14066 GCF_035311605.1 Saliniramus sp. | reverse complement strand
ATTGCTCTCGGCTGCGCTGACCATTGGCGGAGAAACGCGCCGGGTCTATCGCTTCGCCGATCCGGAAGACGGAACCATCGAATTCTTCGACCCTGAAGGACGCTCCTTACGCAAGTTCCTGATGCGCAAACCCGTGGCGGAGGGACGATTGACCTCCGGTTTCGGCATGCGTCGCCATCCGATACTGGGCTATGCCCGCATGCATACCGGCATTGATTACGGCGCGCGGACCGGAACACCGATCTTTGCAGCGGGGAATGGACGGGTGATCAAGGCAGGCTGGTCCGGCGGCTACGGGCGTCGGGTCGAGATCGAGCATGCCAACGGCTACGTCACCACCTATTCCCACATGAACCGGATCGCCGCCGGGCTCGAGGTCGGGGCAGAAGTGACCCAAGGGCAGGTCATCGGTACGCTGGGCAGTACCGGGCTTTCCACAGGGCCGCATCTGCACTACGAGGTTCTGGTCAACGCCGATTTCGTCGATCCGCTGAAGATTCGCGTGCCCCGCAGCCGCGAACTGGACGGGCGCGACCTTGCCTTGTTCAACCAGCAGCGTGACGAGATCAATGAGTTGATCGAACGTGCCGGCGGACCGACGCGATTCGCGCAGGGCTCCGGGCGCTGAACCCGGTGGATTTCGCATGCTCGCCTCGATCGCGATCGTCTTCCCGATCTTTGCCCTGATCGCGCTCGGCTATGGCGTGCGCCGCGGGCGTTTCGTCGATGACGGACTCGGTGAGACACTGTCGCGGTTCGTTTTCATCATGGCGATCCCGGCGCTGCTTTTCTCCACACTCTCGCGCTCCGATCTGCCGGATGTGCAGCCATGGGCCTATTGGGGCGCATATTTCTTCGCGCTGGCCGTGGTCTGGGCGATCGCCGATCTCGTTGCCCGTTTCTTCTTCGCCGACAGCCATGCCGGGGCGGTGGTGGCCGGCTTCACCGCCGGTCAGGCCAATCTGGTGCTGATCGGCATTCCGCTGGTGCTCTCGGCCTATGGCGAGGCGGCGGCAGCTCCGCTATTTCTGCTGATCGGCATCCATCTGCCCATCACCCTGACCGTCGCGACGCTGTTTCTGGAAGGCCGACAGACCTCCTGGCGCGCGATCTTCCTCAAGCTCGTGCGCCACCCCATCATTCTGGCGATCCTTGCCGGCGCGGCCATGCGCATGTCCGGGCTCGACCTGCCGGGACCGGTCTGGCGTACGCTCGAAATCCTCGGCGGCGCAGCGGTGCCCTGCGCGCTGGTCGCCACCGGTATCGCCCTGCATCGCTACGGGCTGGGCGGCGACTGGCGCCGGCCGGCGCTGATCACCGTGCTCAAGCTCGTCGTGCAGCCGCTGATCGTCTATGTGATCGTCTTCCATGTGATCACCTTGCCGCCGGTCTGGGCGGCGACGGCGGTGCTGCTCGCAGCCTGCCCTACGGGTATCAACGCCTATCTGCTGGCGCAGAGCTACCGGGAAGGCGTGGCGCTGGCCTCTGGCGGGGTCTTCCTGACCACGGTGATGGCCATGCTTACGACGGTAATCTGGTTGGCGATCCTCGGCACACCGGGGTGAGCAAGCGGGAGCGGTGACCGGTCGCGCATCCGGGCTTAGCGGGTGCAGCCCTTCCAAACCGAACCGCGCGCGGACACTGTGGTGCCGCCTCGCCTATGGAGATTCCCGATGAGCCAGCCCTCTGAGATTCCGATGATGGACGCCGTCGCGCTGTCGCGCGCGATCCATGACCGCGACCTCTCCTGCGCGGAGGTGATGGCGGCCTATCTCGACCGCATCGATGCACTCAATCCGAGGCTGAACGCCATCGTCTCGCTGCGCCCGCGCGAGGAGCTGATGCGCGAGGCGCGCGGGCGCGACGATGAACTCGCTGCGGGCACGTCGCGCGGCTGGATGCACGGCTTTCCCCAGGCGATCAAGGATCTGGCCGATGCGGCGGGCCTGCCTACCACCAAGGGCTCTCCGCTCTTGAAAGACAATATCGCAAGCAGCGACGCGTCCTATGTCGCACGCATGCGTGATGCGGGCGCGATCATCATCGGCAAGACCAACGTGCCGGAATTCGGGCTCGGCTCCAACACCTACAACCCCGTCTTCGGCCCCACCGCCAACGCTTACAGCCCCGCTCATACCGCAGGCGGCTCAAGTGGCGGCGCGGCGGTGGCGCTGGCGACGCGGCTTTTGCCCGTGGCAGACGGCAGCGATTTCGGCGGTTCCCTGCGCAATCCGGGCGCCTTCAACAACGTCTATGGCCTGCGGCCCGGTTTCGGGCGCGTGCCCGCCAGTAACGAGGATGTCTTCCTCCCCGGCATGGGCGTGAACGGCCCGATGGCGCGCAATGTCGCCGATCTGGCGCAATTGCTGGCGGTACAGGCGGGTTACGATCCACGCCAGCCGCTCGGCCTCGAGGGCGACGGCACGGAATTCGCCGCCCCGCTCGATCGGGACGTATCTGGGCTGCGCATCGGCTGGCTGGGCGATCTCGACGGGAGGCTGCCTTTCGAGCCGGGGATCATTGCACTCTGCGAAGCGGCGCTGCCGGTCTTCGAGAATCTCGGCTGCCATGTCGAGACGGTTTCGCTCGATTACGACATGGAGGATGTCTGGCAGGCCTTCTGCACCTTGCGGCACTGGCAGGTCGGCGCCGGCCTGCTGCCGCTCTACCAGGACCGCTCGCGCCGGGACCAGCTCAAGCCCGAAGCCGTCTGGGAGATCGAGAACGGTCTGAAGCTCGGCGTTTTTGACATCACGACAGCCTCCACGCGGCGCAGCGCCTGGTATCAATATGTGCGCAACTTGTTTGAGCGCTTCGACTTCCTGCTGCTCCCCACCGCCCAGGTCTTCCCCTTCGCCATCGAAGAGACCTGGCCACGCAAGGTCGGCGGGCGGGAGATGGACAGCTATCACCGCTGGATGGAGGTGGTGGTGCCCGTTACCATGTCGGGCTGCCCGGCGATCAGCGTGCCGGTCGGTTTCGGCGAGGCCGGTCTGCCCATGGGGATGCAGATCTGGGGGCCCGATCGCGCGGAACGCGCCGTGCTCGAGATTGCCCATGCCTATGATCGGGCCACTTCCTGGAGCGAACAGGTCCCGCCGGGAGCGTGAATCGCAGGATTTCCGTGTGGAATTGCAAAAACGGCCTTGCACCCCTGTTGATCAGAGCCTATCCCACGCGCGAGGTTCACTGCTAAGGCGAAGGACGCTGATGCCATCCGGTTTCGAAACGCTGCTCTCTCCCGTGATCCTGTTCTTCATACTGGGCGCACTGGCAGCAGCGGTGAGATCCGATCTCGCGATTCCGGAGGCCGTTGCCAAGGGCATCTCGCTCTATCTGATGGCGGCGATCGGGCTGAAGGGCGGCGTCGAGGTTTCGCAAAGCGGCTTTACGCCCGACATGGCGCTCGCGGCGCTGGCGGGGCTTGTCCTTTCCTTCCTGATCCCGATACCACTGTTTCTCGCGCTGAAGCGGATCGGGCGACTTGATACCGTCAACGCGGCGGCAGTCGCGGCGCATTACGGTTCCGTCAGCGTGGTGACCTTCGTCGCCGGATCGCAGGTGCTCGGCTCCGGCGGGATGCCACCGGCGGGTTACATGGTCGCCGTGCTCGCTCTGATGGAGACGCCGGCCATCATCGTCGGGCTGATGCTCGCCCGGCGCGGCGGCAGCGTGCAGGTCCAGTCAGGGCACGGCCTGTTGCACGAGACGCTTCTGAACGGCTCGGTAGTCTTGCTGATGGGATCCTTCATCATCGGGCTGATTGCCGGCAAGGAGGGTTTCGCGCCGATCGCGCCGCTGTTTCAGGACATCTTCACGGGAATCCTGTGTCTCTTCCTGCTCGATATGGGCCTCGTCGCCATCCGCCGCCTGCGCGAATCGCGGGCGCTGACCTGGCGGCTGGCCGGGCTCGGCATCGTCTTCCCCGTGCTCAACGGCACGATCGGCGTGCTGGTCGGCGCGCTGATCGGGCTCGATACGGGCAGTGCAGCGGCACTCGGCATGCTGGCGGCGAGTGCTTCCTATATCGCCGTGCCGGCTGCCATGCGTCTGGCCCTTCCCCAGGCCGATCCGGGGCTGTATCTTGCCATGTCGCTGGCGGTGACGTTCCCCTTCAACATCACCATCGGCATACCGTATTTCGTCTTCCTCGCGACGCAGGTGGTGTGATGAGCGAGCCGGATCCCGTGGATCTCGAGCGTATCAAGGTCGAAATCCTGCTCGATTCGCCGCTCGTGCGGCGGGTCGAGGAAGCCGCCGAACGCCACGGCCTCACCGGCTGGACCGTATTGCCGACGCTCGGCGGCTCCGGGCGCAGTGGGCGCTGGCGCGATGACCAGGTGACGGGCGCCGCCTCGAAGGTGCTCTTCATCACCGTGTGCAATCGCGAGAAAGCCGAGGCCTTCACTCGTGAATTGTCGCCGGTTCTGGAGGCTTACGGCTCCGTGCTGCTGAAGAGCAAGGTCGAGGTGGTGCGCCCGGGGAAATTCTGAGGCGTCTTCCGATTCAGCGATCGCGCTCACGGCCCGCCCGCACGTCGAGCTTGACCCCCTCGCGCACCAGCACGGCGAAGATCAGCCCACCGATCGCGTTGCCGATAACGATCGCGGCAAAGACACTGCCGGCGCGCAGCCAGCCCATCGGCGAATCCGAGATCATCCCGGCAAACAGCGCGATCGACGTCGTCACCGAATGATGCAGACCAAGGGCGCCGATCGTGACGCCGATCACCAAGATGAAGAGGAACTGGCTGGTCGAATCGCGCCCGCCCGCAATCAGCCAGGAGAGGAGCCCCATCAGCCATCCGGCCAGCACCGCGCTCATGGCGATCACGCCGAGCGGATAAGCTCCGAGATAGACGGCGAAGCGCACGAAATCATCATGGTCGGCGATCCTCAGGGCCGGGGCCATCGTGGTGATGAACAGTGCGAGCAGGAAGCCGCCGGCGAGATTGCCGCCGAGCACCAGTCCCCATAACCGCAACAGCATGCCGACGCCGCGCTCTCCGGTCAGAACCGGGAAGATCGCGATGGTGGTATATTCCGTATAGAGATCGGTGCGCCCCATAATGGCGATGATGAAGCCCACGGCATAGGCGCAGCCGAAGAGCAGCCGTTGCAGCGGCTCGCCGATCACGCCGCCATATGCGCCGACGATCATCCCGAGCAGCAGCACGCTGACACCCGCACACATCCCGGCGATCATGCCGGAAGAAAACAGCGCCACTGCGGGCCGCGCCAGCTCATCGACCGCCTCGTCATGCTCGACATCGAACATGGCCCGATAGGTTGTCAACGCCGTGTGCGGGTGATGTGCGTCGGATTCCTCGCCGTCATCGAAGCGGTTCATGCCATCTCCGTCCCCGTCATGAAGGCCTCGGGCATCATCCCTGCCCGCAGGGGAGGGATGAGGGGTGGGTTGAACCGGCGCACACGATCATCGCCACCGGTCACCTCCATACATCACCCGTCACCCTGCCGCAAAAGCGCAGGCGCGAAGCGGCCCGAAGGGAATCGGCGCCTGCGCGCGGCGGGGAGCCTTGCACCGCGCGGCCAGCGGGAATATCCATGCTGCCGGCCCGGCATGTCGTAACCGGGTGGCGTATCGCACGCGATACAGCAATTCCAACAAGGCGGCGAACAGGGAGGGCGCATATGCCCGCGATCACGCCTCCGTCCGGCGGGGCGAGCACGGCTGCCCTGATCGGGCGGATCCTGCTGCCCTTCGGCATCGCCTATTTCTTCAGCTTCCTCTATCGCACCGTGAATGCCGTCGCAGGACCGGAAATCGCGGCGTCGCTCGATCTCACCCCGGGCGATCTCGGCCTCGTCACCAGCGCCTATTTCCTCACCTTCGCGCTCTTCCAGATACCACTGGGCATCCTGCTCGATCGCTATGGCCCGCGCATCGTCGAAGCCGCCCTGCTGGTCATCGCAGCCGGGGGTGCACTCGTCTTCGCCATGGCCGATTCGATCACGGCGCTGGCCATCGGACGCGGTCTGATCGGGTTGGGCGTCTCGGCCTGCCTGATGGCCGCACTCAAGGCCAATGTGCAATGGTTTCCCGCCGCCCGCCTGCCACTGGCCAACGGGATCATCATCGCGATGGGCGGTCTTGGCGCCATCGCCGCGACGACGCCCGTGCAGATCGCCCTGACGGTGACGGATTGGCGCGCGATCTTCACCGCGCTCGCAGTGATGACGGTCGCGGTCGCCGTCCTGCTCTTCGCAGTGGGGCCGCGTCACGCGAAAGCGGGCCGGTCGGAGAGCTGGGGCGCGGCGATTCGCGGCGCAGCGCGCATCTTCCGCTCGCCGGTCTTTCTGCGCATCGCGCCACTCGTGGTGCTGAGCCAGGCGACGTTTCTGGCCTATCACGGGCTCTGGGCCGCGATCTGGATGCGCGATGTCGCCGCCGTACCCGCCGCCGATGTCGCGGCGATTCTCGGAATCGCGACGACGGGAATCATCTTCGGTTCGCTCGGAACCGGGCTGATCGCCGACCGGCTGCGCCAGCGCGGCGTGCCTGTCCTGCGCACGGCACTCGGCTTTTCCCTCGCCTTCATCGCGGTGCAGGCGGCGCTCGTCTTCGGATTGCCGGTGCCCGGGATCGCCCTGTGGACGGCTTTCGCCTTTTTCGGTCTGAGCAGCATGCTCTATTTCGCGGTGCTCAACGCCGCCTTTCCGCCGGAACTGGGCGGGCGGGTCTCGACCTCCGTGAACATGCTGGTTTTTTCCAGCGCCTTCCTGCTGCAATGGCTCGTCGGCGTGCTGCTCGATCCCTGGGAGGGGGCCGACCGGGTCTTCGCTCACCGCGCCGTCTTCGGCACGCTGGCCGGGCTGCAAATCGCCGCCATCTTCATCCTCCCCACCCATGTCGCCACCCGAGACGATCCCGCAGCGGAAGAGACCCGGCGCTGACGGTCCAATGGCGCGCCGCGCGTTCAACGCCCGATTCCGCAGGCGAAAAGGTCAGTTCAAGCCGAGCGCCGAACGCAATTCCGCGATGCGTGAACGGGCGACGGGGACGCGGTCGAGAGAGGGGCTGCCATCGAGCAGGCAGTAGCCGTTGTCCTTGCGCCTTTGGAAACCCGCGACGCGGGCGGCATTGACCAGATAGGACCGGTGTACGCGCAGGAACTGGGCCGGAAGGCGCTTTTCCGCTTCCGAGATCGACCACGGACAGAAGACCCGCCCGGAGGCGATGTAGACGATGGAATAATGCCCCTCCGCCCGCAGGGCGAAGACTTCGCCCGCGGGCACGAAGAAGGTGGCACCGTCTTTCTCATAAGGCACGCGTATTGAAGCGGCTGCTTCCGCCGCCGGGGCGGGGTCCTGCGGCTTCTCGATCCTGGGCTGCGCCGGCATCCCCTCTTCGAACGCCGGGGCAGGCGGCGCGGGAGGTGCCGTTTCCACCGCAGCAACGGCCTCCGCCGGGCCGTCGAGCAGGCTCGCCGCCGTGAGCAGGAAGGCGCCGGAGATGACGAATCCGGCAAAGAGCACGATCAGGGCGATCTGGGCATTGGCAAGCGCCGGCGCGTCGAAGGCCGTGCGGCTCACCTCCATGAAATCGGTCCAGTTCATCGCCGAGAAATGCACCACCACCACGCTGGCACCGAAGACCAGCGTCGCGAGCAACGTGTTGCGCCGGGTGCGCCGGCCATAGGCGATGCCGATCGCCGCCGCACCCATTCCCGCCGCAATCAGACCGACGATGACGAATCCAGCCGGCTCATAGACCGGTCGGCAGCCCTCGATGGCGTTGATGCCGACATAATGCATCGTCACGATGCCGGTGCCGAGGATCGCGCCGGCGAGCCCCATGCGCAAGCGCGTGCGGGGGCCGAAATGCATCAGCAGCAGCGCGATTCCTGCCAGCAGGATCGCGATCAGGGCGGATGCAGTCGTCGGCAGGATGTCGTAATGGACCTGCACCGGAAAGCGCATCGACAGCATGGCGATGAAATGCATCGACCAGATGCCGCCGCCGAGCGCGATCGCGGCCATCACGATTCGCGCCTGACGCTGACCCTTCGTCAGGCGCGACAGACCCTGCGTCAGGGTCAGCCCGGTAAAGGCCGCCATCATCGAAATGGCAATCGATGCCAGCACCAGCCAGGGATCGTATGTGTAGAGGATCATCGCGCGTCAGCGTCCTGCCCGAAACCGCCCGGTTCGCTGTCGCGCCGGACCTGTCTGTTTCGCTTGTGGGTTTTGCTGGCCTTGTGGTGCGAAACATTGTGCGCGCCGATCGGATCGCATCGCCGGCACGGGAGAAAAGTACCGGCGGGGCTTGAACGCTGTCAATGCTGCGACGCATGAATTCCACTCTTCGGTTGTGCATCGCAGCATCCGTGAAAGCCCAAACGGACAAAGGCGATCTGCAAGACTTCAAAGCGCGGACGCAGCGTGAAACAATCATGCGAAACATGTCTTCGTCACTCTCCGGGAGCCCCGCCATGCGCCTTTCCGATCAGACCATCGCCTTTTTCGGCCTCGGCTCCATGGGCTACGGCATGGCCGCGACGCTCATCCGTGCCGGCGCCGCCGTCTACGGCTTCGACGTGGCCCCCGGCCCTGTCGAGAAGCTCGTCGGCGAGGGCGGGCGGCAGGCCGGTGTCGCGGAAGCCGGCGCGCAGGCGGATGCGGCGGTGATCGTCGTGCTCAATGCCGCGCAACTCGAGGCCGTGCTTTTCGGCGCCGACGGCATAGCCGCGCATCTGCGCCCTGGCGCCGTGATCATTGCCTGCCCGACGATCGCCCCTGATCAGGCCCGCGCTCTCGCCACGCGCTGCGGCGAACTGGGCCTGCACTATCTCGACGCGCCGATTTCCGGCGGCGCCGCCAAGGCGGCGCGCGGGGCGCTCTCGGTGATGGCGTCGGGCAGCCCGGATGCTCTCGCGGCAGCTCGACCCGTTCTCGATGCGGTCGCAGAGACCGTGTTCGATCTCGGCCCCGAGCCCGGCGCCGGTTCGGCGATGAAGGCGATCAACCAGATGCTCGCCGGCGTGCATATCGCCGCCATGGCGGAGGCGGTCACCTTCGGCATGACGCAGGGAATCTCCCCGCAGAAGACGCTGGAGGTGATCCCGCAATGCGCCGGCACATCATGGATGTTCGAAAATCGCGCGCCTCATATCGTTGCGGGCGATTACACGCCCCATTCCGCCGTTGATATCTGGCCCAAGGATCTCGGCATCGTGCTCGATGTCGCGCGCGGCGCGAAGTTCTCTGCGCCTCTTACCGCAGCCGCCCTGCAGCAGTTCCTCGCCGCATCCGGCTCGGGGCTGGGGCGCGAGGACGATGCCGCCGTGGCGAAGGTCTATGCCCGCAATGCGGGGCTGAACCTGCCTGGTGACGATTGAACGACGCTTGCGCGCGGCACCCGGTTTATGGAGAGCGTCATGCTGCAATTCCCGGCAGTCTGCGGCATACAATGCTCTCGTCGAGTCGTTTTTTGATCGACAAAAAGGTTCCGCGCCTGGAAAAATAAACTTGGCAATAATTTATTTCGGAACGGTGCGCGCCTGCAGTTGTTATGCCTCCGAATGCAGATCGACATGGGTCGATTTGAAATAATATGCATCAGGAGGTGCAAAATGAAACATTTTATCGCCACATCTGCTATCGCTCTACTGATCAGCTCTCCTGCCCTTGCGCAAACAGCGGCAAACGACACTCAGATGACTGATGAAACGCAGTCCATGGCTACGTTCATCGAAACAGCACATGAAGCTGATGTGCTCGCCAGCGAAATCATGGAAGCATCAGTCTTTGCTCATGATGAAGTTCTTCCGATGAGCAGCGACGCCGACAGCACAGACATGCGTGCGGTCCGTACGATCAATGCGGATCAGCGCGAAAGTCTTGAGGAGATCGGTGACGTTCAGGATGTGCTGGTCGATCAGGATGGCAATATCCGCGGCATCATCGTCGGCGTCGGCGGTTTTCTCGGAATCGGTGAGCGCGAAGTGGCGGTCGGCCTCGACCAGCTCGGCTTTGCCCGCGATGCCGATGATCCGGGAAGCGTGATGGTGCTGGCGCAGATCGACGTGCAGTCGCTGGAAGAGGCGCCTGAATTCGACCGCGAGGCCTTCGAGAACCTCACCGTCATGAACGGCACTGGGGATGACGCCGAGGGCGTGGGTCTCGCCGATCGGGGGACAACCGGACAGGAGACTGCCGGGCAGGGGACCGCTGAACAGGACGCGGATCGCGATGATACGATGGCGCAATCGCGTCCCGCTCATGATGCCGGTCAGGAGCAATGGCGCCAGGGCCGCGAGATGTTTACCGCCCCGGACTTCGAACGCGAGGGTTACAACCGCGCCGAGGCGGACAACTTCTCGGTCGATGAGCTGCTCGGCGCCAACGTGTATGACGTGAACGACGAGGATGTCGGCAATGTCGATGACGTCATGGCCGGCGCCGACAATGCGCTGGAATATGTCGTCGTGGATGTCGGCGGCTTTCTCGGGCTCGGCGAGCATACCGTGGCGATCGGCCTCGACGAGGTGACGATCCTGCATGACGGCGCCGATGATCTGCGCCTCTATGTGGATGTGACCGAGGAAGCGCTGAACGAGATGCCCGAGCATCAGCGCTGACGCATGTTGCCTGAACGGGCTTGCACTGAACAGGTTTGCAATGATCGACCGCCACCCTTCATCAGGTGGCGGTCTTTTGCTTTGCCTTGCGGAAATTGCGAAATCTCAAGGCGCCGGCGCTGCGCCTGGCAGAGGATGGCGCGAGCCATGAAAGGATGTTGTCGTGATGCTCAAGGATCTGATGGTTCACCTCGACGGCGGCGCGGATGATGCGCATCGCCTCGGTTTCGCGGAAGCACTGGCCGACCGCTACAAGGCGCATATCGGGGCGCTGTTCGTGAATGCCTATCCGGGCTTCTCGATTTCGGCGGATGCGGCCGGGACCGGCGCGATCGCCATGGCCGAACTGGTCGAGCGCGCCACCGCCGAGGGAGACAGCACCGAAAAGACGATCCGCAAGACGCTGGAAGGCCTTCGTTTCCCCTATGATCTGCAGCGCATCGACGCCGTCGACGACCAGGCGGGCTATCAGGCCGCGCGAGCCGCGCGCCACGCGGATCTCTTCATCGGCCTGCGCCCGACCGAGGCCGCACCGCGCTGGACGGGGCTGATCGAAGCGGTGCTGTTCGGCAGCGGGCGCGCCGTCCTGCTGGCGGCGCCAGAGCGCGATCCGGGCCCGATCAGGACGGTCGTGATCGGCTGGAACGGCAGCCGGGAGGCCGCACGCGCCGTGGCCGAGGCCATGCCCTTCCTCGAAAAGGCGGCGAAAGTGGTGGTGGTCACCGCCGAGAAGCACCTGTCGGAGGATACGCTCGATACCCGCCTCGCAAGCCATCTCGATCGCCACGGCGTCAAGGTCACACTGAACGAGCTGCGCTCTGCCGATCCGGGCGAGGCGATCCTCGCGGAAGCCAGGAGCAGCGATGCCGATCTGATCATCGCCGGGGGCTACGGTCATTCGCGGCTGCGGGAATGGGTGCTCGGCGGCGTCACCCGCACCCTGCTGGAGCACGCACGCACCCCCCTTCTGCTGGCGCATTGAGGCGCCTGAGGCCCGGCGCGGGGATTGACGGGCCGCGCCGGCGCGGCCACCTTGAGCACGCGCTCGCGCCTGCACGACCGGTGCGGGGCGCGGCGCGGGCGCAAGGGGCGGGACGACGCCGGTCATGACAGCCTTCATCATTGCCAACCTGGCGCCGATCATGTTCGGCTCGCTGATCGCGATCATGATCCTGGGCTACCCGATCGCGTTTTCCCTCGCCGCGCTGGGTCTCGCCTATGCGATGCTCGGCATCTGGCTCGATCTGTTTCCGCCCGGCTTCCTGCAGGCTCTGCCGGATCGGCTCTTTGCCGTTCTCGCCAACGAAACGCTGCTCGCCATCCCCTTCTTCGCCTTCATGGGGCTGGTGCTGGAGCGCTCACGCATGGCGGAGGATCTGCTCGACACGATGGGGCAGCTCTTCGGTTCGTTGCGCGGGGGTCTCGCCTATGCGGTGATCGTCGTCGGCGCCCTGCTTGCCGCCGCCACCGGGGTGATCGCCGCCGCCGTCATCGCCATGGGGCTGATCTCGCTGCCGATCATGCTGCGCTACCGCTACGATCCGCGCCTCGCCACCGGCGTGATCGCGGCATCGGGGACGCTCGCGCAGATCATGCCGCCTTCGCTGGTGCTGATCGTGCTCGCCGACCAGCTGCAGCGCTCCGTCGGCGACATGTATGCCGGGGCGCTGTTGCCGGCGCTGGCGCTGGCCGGGCTCTACGCCGTCTACGTCGCCCTGATCAGCGTCATCCGCCCGCAGATGGCGCCGGCGCTGCCGCCCGAGGCGCGTTCCGGCGAGACCGGAATGATCTCGCTGATCGTGACGCTCGCCATCGCCATGGCGGCGGCCCTGATCGCGACATGGGCGCTCGCACCGCATGTGGCGCGCGCGCCGCTCGTCTATGGCGGGGCGATCGGCGCGCTCACGGCGCTCGCGATCGCGCTTGCAAGCCGCCGGCTGATCCCCGGCCTGATCGCGCCGCTGGCCGAGCGCGTGGTGCTCGCACTGGTGCCGCCGCTGGCGCTGATCCTGCTGGTGCTGGGGGCAATCTTCGTCGGCATCGCCACGCCCACCGAGGGTGGGGCGCTCGGGGCGCTGGGCGCGCTCGGCCTCGCCATGGCGCGCCGCCGGCTCGATCTGCCGCTGCTGCGCGAGACCTGCGAAGGCACGCTTCAGCTGTGCTCCTTCGTGATCTTCATCCTGATCGGCGCGCGCGTCTTCGCGCTCACTTTCTATGGTGTCGACGGGCATATCTGGGTGAAGGACTGGCTTCTGGCCCTGCCCGGTGGGGAGGCGGGGTTTCTCGTCTTTGTGGGGCTATTGGTCTTCGCGCTGGGCTTTTTTCTCGATTTCTTCGAGATCGTCTTCATCCTGGTGCCGCTTCTGATCGTGCCGGCCGAGGCTCTGGGCATCGATCTGATCTTCTTCGGCGTGCTGCTCGCGCTCGCCTTCCAGACTTCGTTCCTGACACCGCCCTTCGGCTTTGCGTTATTCTATCTGCGCTCCGTGGTGCCGGCAAAGGATGGGCCCGATCCGCAGACGGGGGAGTGGCGGCGCGGGGTGGATACGCTCGCGATCTATCGCGGCGCATTCCCCTTCGTCCTGATCCAGCTTGTCATGATCGCCATCGTGCTGGCCTTTCCGCAGATGGTGACCCATTACCAGCGCACCGGACCGGGCATCACGGCGGGAGAGGTCGAGCGCCGCCTCGACGATCTGCGGTTGCCGGGGCTGGAGGATGACGGCGGATTTGGCCTCACGCCGCCCGGGTTTGATGTGCCGGGGATGCGGCGGGATTGATGCTTTGCGAGAGTGGCGCGCAGCGCCCGGCCCGCAGGGCGAGCCGGGCGCTGCATCTGTCTGCTCACGGCTGGACAGGGTTGCCATACTGGTCGCGGATGTCGAGCGTATAGCCTTGACGCAGCTTGTCCTCCCCCATGTTGCGTTCGAGGTCTTCGGGCGAAGCGCGTCCCGTCGGCGAATCCCGCTCGATATCGAGGATACCGATCTGCACGCCGAGACCGTGCAGCGTCCAGGTTTCCGCCGGATTGTTCGGATTGGGGAAGGAAATCGTCACATCCGCGAGATACTGTCGGATCATCGCGACGGCCGCTTCCGCAGATTCGCGCGGTCCGATCGCCTCCCACTCGTCACCGCCATATTTGCGGAAAGTGACGTCCGGATAGGCTGCGGCCGCAGCCTGGATGCCAGCGTTAAGGTGGCCGATCGCCTTATCACCCACACCCCAGCCGAGCTTGTTGTTCAGCACCGACAATTTGGACATGTCGCCCTGCACGTGGACATAGCCCTCCGGCACACGCCCATCAGCATCACGCGGCGCTTGAATCTCGCCGCTCACGACGCCGGTTGCCTCCATCTCGTTCAACTCCAGGGCACGTAGGGCGAGCAGTTGCTGCTCGTACGGATTCATATTCGCAATCTGATCCCGAAGATAGCTGAAATCATAGCGCAAGGGCCGATTC
>NZ_DATGCW010000383.1:0-3974 GCF_035311605.1 Saliniramus sp. | reverse complement strand
GCCCCAAGCAGATCGAAAGCCGCCAAAAGCTCCTGTTCGCCCTGAGTGAAATAATCTGGAGCTAGACGGCAGTAGGCCGCGCTGCCACCGATGCTTGCCCGGTGCAGCTTCTCTCTATTGATTGCCTCAAAGCCGAGTGTCTGCTTTCCACCCCAACACAACACCCCCCACCCCTCACCGCACAACCACCCGCGCTCCCACCTGCACCCGGTTATACAAATCGATCACATCGATATTCCGCATGCGGATGCAGCCTGAGGATGCGGCGCGGCCGATGCTTTCGGGTTCGTTGGTGCCGTGGATGCGGTAGAGGGTGTCGCGGTTGCCCTCGTAGAGGTAGAGCGCGCGGGCGCCCATGGGGTTCATGGGGCCGCCCTGCATCGAGCGCACATGCGGCCAGCGTTCGCGCATGGATTGGGTCGGGTTCCAGCTCGGCCATTCGGCGCGCCGGGCGATGCGGGCGGTGCCGGTCCAGCCATAGGCTTCGTCGCCGACGGCGACGCCGTAGCGGATGGCCTTGTTTTCCTCGAGGACGAGGTAGAGCAGGCGCGACCGGGTATCGACGACGACGGTGCCGGGCTCTTCGGTGCCGCGATAATCGACCTTGTAGCGCTGGAATTTCGGCTCTAGCGGTGAATCGGGGACGAGCGCCATGAACTGCGCGTCACGCGCCGAGACTTCGGGATCCGGTACGGACTGGAAGCAGCCGGCGAGGCCGAGCGAGACGGTGATCACCGCGAGAAAGCGAAGGAGTTGCATACGCGACATGCCCCATGAGATTTGAGCTCCCGCCACCATGCGGGAATCACCGTTAACCAAGGATGACTGTTACCGGTCCAGAGCGCCAGGTGCGAACAGTTTCCGTGTCGCTGCGACCATCTTTCGGTCACAATGTGGCATTCCTGCCACAATCTGACGCAAGGGTCGCGCGTTTTCCCCTTCATATGCAGGGGAAGCATTTTTCCTGATTCGCCGGCGAGGGTTTGAGGATCGACCGAAACCGGTTATGCAGCGCCTGTCATGGCGCAGAACGCGCCGCGATGTCTGCCGGATCTGAGCGCCATTGCCGCGCAGAAATGGCGCTCCTGTTCAGGATGACGCGATGTCGATAATCGATTCCGCCCGCAAGGTTCTGGTGCCCATCCACAAGGAGGGCTACCGCTATATCGCCATCGCCGCCGTGGCGACGCTGATCCTCGCGCTGATCTGGGATCCGCTGGGCTGGATCGCGGCGATCATCACGGCCTGGATCTGCTATTTCTTCCGCGACCCGCCACGCGTCACGCCTATCCGCGACGGGCTGGTGGTGTCGCCCGCCGACGGGACGGTCAGCATGGTCACCGTCGCCGAGCCCCCGCCGGAACTGTCCATGGCGCCGCAGCAGATGCTGCGGATTTCGGTCTTCATGAACGTCTTCGATTGCCATGTGAACCGCTCGCCGGTCACGGGGCGTGTCGTCAGGCAGGTCTATACGCCGGGGCTCTTCCTCAATGCCGAACTCGACAAGGCGAGCGATGATAACGAGCGCAACGGGCTCGTGATCGAAACCCCCGCCGCCACGATCGGCGTCGTGCAGATCGCGGGGCTGGTGGCGCGGCGGATCGTCAGCTTCGTCAAGGAGGGCGAGACGCTGGGGGCCGGTGATCGCTTCGGGCTGATCCGTTTCGGATCGCGCCTCGACATCTATCTGCCAGCGGATACGGTGGCCCTCGTCGATGTCGGCCAGACGGCGGTCGCCGGCGAGACGGTGCTTGCCGATCTGCGATCGGACGAGCCGCAGCGTCTGTTCCGCGGCAGCTGAGCGGCGGGGAAGATCGGTCGCGCAGCCCGAGACGGGAGTGAAAACATGAAACCGCTTTTTCCGCCCTTCGCGCCCGATCCGAACGAGCCGCGTCGCCGGCGTTTCCGGCCCGTGCCTTTGCGGGTGCTCGCGCCGAACCTGATCACGCTCTTCGCGCTGTGCCTCGGGCTGACCGCGATCCGCATGGCCTATGAGGACCGTCTGGAACTCGCCGTCTACGCCATTCTCGTCGCCGCTTTCCTCGACGGGATCGACGGGCGCGTGGCGCGGCTTCTGAAGGGCACCTCGCGTTTCGGGGCCGAACTCGATTCGCTCGCCGATTTCGTCAATTTCGGCGTCGCGCCGGCGTTGATCATCTACAGCTTCACCCTCAACGGGCTGGGCGGCTTCGGCTGGGTGATCGCGCTCGTCTTCGCCATCGCCTCCTGCCTGCGGCTGGCGCGGTTCAATGCGATGGCGAACGACCCGGGCCGGGCGGATTGGAAGAAGGACTTCTTCGTCGGCATGCCGGCGCCGGCAGGCGCCGTGGCCGGTTTCCTGCCGGTCTACCTGCATTTCCTCGGCTTGCCGATGGACGGTTACATGGCGTTTCCCGTGGCACTCTACATGCTCGCCATCGCCTTCCTGATGGTGTCGAGCCTGCCGACCTATGCCGGCAAGTCGATCGGCAAGCGTGTCCCGCGCTCGTGGGTCCTGCCGATCTTCGTCGCCAGCGTCGCCTTTGTGGCCCTGCTTCTGACCTTCACCTTCGAGATGCTGGCGGCATGTACGCTGCTCTATCTCGCGATGATCCCGCTGACCTTTGCACGCTATCGCCGGCTCGAGCGGGAGCATCATGCCAGGGCGCGCGAGACGCGCGAATCCCGGAAGGAAGAGCCGGGGGATCACACACCGCCTTCGCCATCCTGATGCGTCACCGTGCCTGCCCCGGTGCGGCGTAGGCCCCCGGTCCGCCGGCCTCGAACAGACGGCGCAGAAAGCCGGGCGCGATCGCGGAGAGCGGATTTACCGTCAGCGTCGGCTCGCTCATCGGCCCGGAGACGCGGAAATTCACCCCGAGCAGCCCCTCGCGCCGCCCGCCCCCGAGCAGCGGGCCGAAGAGCGGCACCTGCGCGAAGGCATTATTGACCGCATAGGCGGGAACGAAGGTGCCGCGCAGATCCATCACGCGGTCGGCCATATCGACGAAACCGTCGAGCCGGAAGCCGATCTGAGCACCCCACATCGCGGCCTCCTCGAAGGTGATGCGGCTGCCAGTGCGCAGGAAGTCGATGCGCGCCTGTGCGAAGGCGGTCTCGGCTACATCGAGCTCCTCCTGGCCGCGTGCGGCCTGCGCCGCGATGTTGCGCAGAGCCGGCTCGTCGCGCAGCACGAAGTCGCGAATGACGAGGCGCCCGGGGCGCTCCTCTCCGCCTGCCGCGATCTGGAAATCGAGCGCTCCGCCGATCATGCGCTCATACAGATCGATGAAGCGCAGCGTCACACCGGCATCCTCGGCTCCGATCGACAGCATGGCACGCCCCTGTGGTGTCAGCCCCATCCGGCCCGAGACCGGTGCACCCGGAAAGCGTCCGTCGAGTTCGAACCGCCTGACCTCGTCGCCGGCGATCAGCAGGCCCAATCGCGCATTGGTCAGCGCTTCGCCGTTATGGCCGCTGAGAATGTCGGCGCGCAGATCGAGCGCGATCTCCCGCCAGGCGCCGTTCACGTTGCCTCCGGCTGCCGGGGTTCCGTCGCCGGTGATGGTGTCCAGGAAGCTGCGGGCATCCAGCGTTTCGGCGCGCAGATCGATCTGCAGCGCCGTTTCGGAAGCGTCGGCTTCGAGGCGCGCCTCGTCGCCGCTCGCGAGCCGGAACGGGTTCAGCTGTGCATTCACGAGGCGGCCTTGTGAATCGAGCCTGATGCTGCCGCCGATCCGGGTGGGGCCGGTTTCGAAATCGAGGTCGTTGATGACCCAGCCATCGTCTTGCGACAGCATGAAGGACAGGCGGCCGGGGCGACCGGCGGGTTTGGCGAGGCCGGGGAAGGGCTCGGCGAGGGCGATCTCCGTGAGATCGGCTTCGATCCGATAGGGTTGCGGCTCGCCGGGCACCAGTTCGGTCGTGATGCCGAGGGGCAGGTTGCCACTGACCGCGTCCCCGAGATCGAGCCCCCGGCGCGCGCGCGCCGCGGC
>NZ_DATGCW010000382.1:0-3161 GCF_035311605.1 Saliniramus sp. | reverse complement strand
CAGGATCTGTCGCAGGCGCTGACGCCCTATCAGCATCAGGTGGTGGATGTCAGCGACTACAACACCGTGCTCACCCTGCGCGGCAGTGCGGTGCGCGCGCTTCTCGCCAAGCTGATCACCATTGATCTGCATGCGCGCCATTTCGCCCGCAGCAACGGCGTTGCCACCCTGTGCGGCAAGGCGCAGATCTGGCTGATCTGCCGCGAGGACGAAACCAGCGCGAGCGAGCCGCTCTTCGAGATCGTTGTGCGACGCTCGATGGCGGATTACCTGTGGTGCCTCATCGCCGATGCGGGACGTGAATGGGCGATGCCACCGCAGGAGCCGACCGGCCAGGTTCCGCTGCACATGCCGGGATGAGGGGCCGATCAGCCTGTGCAGATCATCCGCTCACAAGAGCTTCGCGCCGAAATTGCGGGCTGGATCGAGTTCCATCGGCAGGTTCCCCGTCGGTGCGGCGGCGGGTCCGGCCCGGCGGGCGAGAAAGCGGCCCGAGCCGGGTTCAGCCTGGAGCTTGCCGTCTTCGACGAGGGGCTTGCCACGCAGGAAGACGCGCTCGGGCCAGCCGGTGACCTCCATCCCCCCATAGGGGGTGTAACCCGTCCGGTCGAGCACCAGATCGTCTGATAGCGTGACGCGCTTTTGCGGATCCCAGATCACCAGATCGGCATCCATGCCGACGACAATATCGCCCTTGTTCGGCAGGTTGTAATGCGCCGCCGGCTGCGTCGCGGTCAGCGCCACGAAGCGCGACAGGCCGAGCCTTCCCTTCGAGACCATCGCATCGAACAGAAGTGGCATGCGCAATTGCAGGCCCGGCACGCCGTTGGCGATCTGTTTGAAATTCGCGTTCGGCCCCGCCATGAATTTTCCCGTCTCGTCCGGAGCGTAAGGCGCGTGATCGGATGAGATGGTCAGGAGATCGCCCAGTTCCAGCGCGCGCCACAGGGCTTCCTGATCCTCGACCTCGCGCGGCGGCGGCGAGAACATCCATTTGGCGCCCTCGAGCCCCGGTTTGTCGAGCGCTTCCCTGGTGAAGAAGAGATATTGCGGGCAGGTCTCGGCGAAGACCTTGACCCCCTCCCCGCGCGCCCGGCGGATCACGGCGGCGCCCTCGCGGGTGGAGACGTGGAAGATCATCACCGGCTGGTCGAGCAGTGCCGACATCGCGATCAGCCGTTCGAACGCTTCCGGCTCGCTGGCCCGGGGATGGCTGATCGCGTGGTATTTCGGCGCGGTATAACCCCGCTCGACCAGGCGCTTGGCCATCCAGGCGATCATGCCGTGATTCTCTGCATGGACGCAGATCATCGCCCCGTTCTCGCGCGCCACCGCCATCAGATCGAGCATCTGCTCGTCATGCAGGCGGATGGCATCGTAGGTCATGAAGGCCTTGATCGAGGCATGCCCCTCGCCGATCAGCGCCGGCAGGTCCTGTTTCAAGGTCTTTTCCGTCGGATCGGAGACGATCAGGTGGTAGTTGTAGTCGATGACCGCACCCTTGCGTGCCAAAGCGGCGTAGTCGTCGACGACCCGACGCAGATTCTTGCCGACATGCTGGGCGGCAAAGGCGATCACGCTGGTCGTGCCGCCATGAGCTGCGGAGGTGGTGGCACTCTCCCAGGTATCGGCATTCATCACACCGCCGCCGGAGAGCTGCTCGATATGCGCATGGCTGTCGACACCGCCGGGCGTGACAACGCGCCCGCGCGCGTCGATCTCGCGCTTGCCGCTACCCAGACCATGGCCGATCGCGGCGATGCGCTCGCCCGACACGGCGAGATCGGCCTCGACGCTGCCGGTCGAGCCGGCGAGAAGCGCGTTGCGGATGACGAGATCGTAGGCAGTGTCCGGCATGGTGCATAAATCCCTTGTGCTTTTGTCCGACTGGACAATTTTCGCCCGCAGGTTTCAACTCCCGACAAGAGGAAAAGCAGATGAGCCGACGCGCACGCATTCTCGTCATCAACCCCAATTCCAACGAGGCCGTCACCGACGGGCTCGCGCAGGCGCTTGAGCCGCTGGCCTTTGCTGACGGCCCGGAGATCGTCTGCTGCACCCTGCGCGAGGGACCTTTCGGCATCGAGAGCCAGAACGACGCCGAGAGCGTGACGCTGCCGCTGGCGCGGATCGTCGCGGAGGATCCGGCGGATGCCTTCATAATCGCCTGCTATTCCGATCCCGGCCTGCATGTCTGCCGCGAGGCAACCCCGCGCCCGGTCTTCGGCATCGCCGAATGCGGCGTGCTCACCGCCCTGTCGCGCGCCGATCGCTTCGGCGTGATCGCCATCAAGGCCGGCTCTATCCGCAGGCATCTGCGCTATCTGCGCCAGATGGGGCTAATGGAACGGCTCGCGGGTGAGCGTCCGCTGGAAATGTCCGTGGCCGAGACCGCTTCCGGCGAGGGCACGCTCGCGCGGATGATCACTGTGGGCCGCGAATTGCGCGATCTCGACGGTGCCGGCGCGCTCGTCATGGGCTGCGCCGGTATGGCGCGCCACCGCAAGGCTCTCGAAGACGAACTCGGCATCCCCGTGATCGACCCCACGCAAGCCGCCGTCACGATGGCGCTCGGCGCGGTGCAGGTCGCGCGGCTGGGTTGAAACACGGCTTGCCGCTGGCCGACCGGGCAATCCGATCGAGGCGGTCGCGCTCCGCTCCCTTGCGGCCGGATTCAGCGGTGACGAGTCAGGCTGTGGCGCTTCGTCTTTGAAGACCAAGGAGCCACGCCATGCAACCGGCGAGGATGCTCGCGCGCGCTGAGTCATCTCCCTCAGATCCGCAAAGTCGGACATATCCGACGAAATGTCCGACATGCTTGCATACTGCCCTCCTTACCCCGAAACGATCGCCCTCCCCGTGCGTTGGCCGTATGCCGTCTTCGTTTGCGCATCAAAGATTGACGGAGATCATGGTGCCCCGTCGCATGGTCCGGCTCAATGGCTGCGTCTGGAACGGCGAAGGTGGCGCGCAACGGGAAGCCGGTTTACGAACCGCGAAAACGAGGGAGTGCACCACATGACCGAGCGTTTGATGATCCCGCATGAATGCCGCGTCGTCGTCGGGGACGGACGCAAGGTGCTTGTTTTATGCAATCACGGCTCACCCGTCGCGCCGGATCTGCGGGTCGAGGATGTCTTCAGGGCGCCCGAGAACCCTGC
>NZ_DATGCW010000381.1:0-42256 GCF_035311605.1 Saliniramus sp. | reverse complement strand
CACCGCCTTCACACATTATGCACGGCGTAGATCGGGTTGGGATGTGAAACCGGCCATCGCGGTCTCGCCAGCCCAGGCCGCTCTCGTCAGGGGTGAGTTTCAACAATTTGGGCGATCCCGCAAGGCCGCCCCCACTCCCTGACCGACCGACCGCCAGGGAAAAACGCGTTGATGCCAATTGTCGATCACGACGCTCCCGTCACGACGCTCCCGTCACGACGCTCTCCCCGGTCACCGACGCGGTCGACGCTGGCGATTCACGCTGTGGGCACGCACGTCATTGCGCAAGTTGATCGGTGCCGGCTCAACGCCAGCGGTGACGCACGGGATCTTTCTCAAAGCGGAGAGCATCAGGTCGAGGCTGATTGCCTCACGATAACGTTCTCCCGCCTCGCTTTGGCCGCCCTGGCCAAGCAGGTCCTGTCGCCATTCGACCATCACCTCCTGGCGGAGGAGTTCGTTGTTGCCGAAATGGCGTAACGAATGAAAGACCAGCTTTCGTTCACGTGCATCCGGAAGCGCCTGTTTCAGGATGCGGTTCCAACCCCGATCGAAGGCATTGCCCAGCGCACGAGCGGGATTGTCGCCATAGAGTTCGGGAAACACCAAATCATAGCCGGTACCCGCGATTTGCCGGCAATATTCCTCCAGGCCGAGCCGCAGCAATTCGGGGTGAATGTGGATCTTGCGTTCCGACTGGGCGTTCTTGATGCGTCGATATTTGTTGACCTTGATATCGAAATACGGGATCGGCGCGTCGAAAGCGACCTCGTCGAGCATCAATCCGCAGATTTCCTCCCGCCGCATCAGCGAGTAGGCACCGATCAAGGGAACCCAATATTCGGCATCGTGCACGATCATCGATCCGGGTTCGAGACGCCGTTTTACCGATGCACTGCCCATCCAGACCGGGGAGCCGAACAACGTGATAAGATCTGCCACGGAAAAAGCCGACCGGGCATCACGATCGCGTTTTGATTTCCGGGTCCGCAGTGCGGTGAGCGAAATCGTTGCCGCCGGCACGATGCCCCTGGCTTTGGCGAAGTCGAAAATTGAATGCAGGGCCGTCAGGTGACGGTTGATCGTCGCCCCGTTCAACCCGCGTTCATCCTCCGGCAAGAGCCGAGCCATCGCGATGATTTCGGACATCGGCCGGGTCGCATCCCCGCTCGATCGCCCGTAATTGCGGGGCATATCGAGCAACAGCGTATCGGTGAACTGCGCGATGTGATGCTGGCGAACCTGTCGGATATCGTCGATGCCGGTGATTCGCGTGAACAGGCGTGCGGTATGGCGGGCTTGAGATGCCGTCTTTGTTGTCCAGGCCCGGCCTTTGAGTTTTTGGCTGATCAGGCTCTCTGTGATCATGGCAATATCGGGAAAGCTCGGATCGCTGGCGAGAGATGCCTGCCAATGTCGAGGCGGTTCAGGGGCATGCGGGGCATTAGGGGGAACATGGCCACCATGCCGATAGTGATCAGGGCCATCTGCAATAACCGCATGCCCACCGGCATACCTCGCGTCATCAGCGTGGGTTTGGAGGTGGGGGTTGGCTTGGCTGGGAACGTGGGCTTGGCCGAGGGCCTCGGGTTGGGCATGGCCGTCCGGGTGGGAATATGAGCGGGGCTGTGCATGCTCGTGAAAATGGGTGTGGTGATGAAAACCGGCGTGGTGACCCGCCCCGATCTCTTCTCCTGTCGCGCCCGGATTTGGGGCAAAGCGATCCGTTACGGCCCGCGTCGCTGCGTCAAGGTGCAGTGAAGACCCGGGATGCCGCGTGTCCGGCAGAGCAGGCTCACCCCGATCGTACGAAGAGGCCGGCCCGGCAGCCCCCAGCATCATCGCGGCGTCGGATGTTGCGGGCGGCAAATGCGTCGCGGGCGGCAAGTATGTCTCGCCTGAGAAATGCGTCGCGGCCTGCAACTGCGTTTCGTCGAAGGCCGTGGTGGCATGCTCCTCCTGCACGGCCTCGTCACCGAACCGTTCGATATCCGCGTCGAGCTTGTCGCCCCATCGTACTTGCGTCATGAAGCACGCCGTTGCCATACCCCTCAGATAAGCTTCCTGGGCATGCAGGATGTTCATCCCCGTCGGGCTCTTGCCGGGTGCGTTCTCTTCGATCAAAGCGGCGAGTTTTGCCGGGTTTGGCGGGATCAGGCCCTGGCGGCGGTATTGATCGAGCGTCGTGATCACACGTTCCTTGTCTGCCGGATCGAGACCGCACCTCGTGAGAAAGGCCTCGTCGATATCCTCGGGACCGGCACCAATGCCCTTCATCGCGACGATCCGGTAGACAGCACCCACGATCCGGTCGCCGCGGGCCCCGTTCGCCGGGCCCGCGGCGCCATCGGCCTTTTCGACCCGGGCGATCGCGTCGAGCTTGCGGGCATGACGGCGGGCGACCGTCTTCAATATGGCCTGTGCCTCGTCGGGTGAAAGCAGCCCGTCACGCACCCGGGCGGTCAGCTCCTCGCTCATCATCGTCATTTCCGCTCCACGCCGGCGGGCGACGGCCAGGTCCTTGGTCGCGAGACTGATCGCGAGAATGCCACGCGGACAAGCGGGTGCCATGTCCCCGAGACGCCGCCGCCAGTAATAGACCGCCCCTCTTCTGTGGAGATAGGAGACCTGTGACATGTGCGCCAGCCCTGTGTTGCAGCGCTGTGTCACAGTTGGACTCCGAGCCTTGATAACGGGGAATTTTCCCGTTATATTTCAGATGCTTGGATGCTGGTTGGCTGGGGCGGCAGGATTCGAACCTGCGCATGGCGGTACCAAAAACCGCTGCCTTACCACTTGGCTACGCCCCATTGGAAAGCGCGCGGAACATAGTGCCGCGCGTGCGGGGATGCAACGCCTTTTTGCAGGTCTGATCGGGCAATTTGATGCTTGCGAGCGACGTCCATGGGCGCTATAGGATGCCCCACCAGCGGTTCGGAGTGTAGCGCAGCCTGGTAGCGCACCTCGTTCGGGACGAGGGGGTCGCAGGTTCAAATCCTGCCACTCCGACCAAATTTTTCAGGATCCTCGGTTTCTGGTGTGCCGCGCACAATGCCACGCAAAGGTATGGCACTGTTAAGCAAACACGCCTCACGGATGCAGAGCCGAAACGAACACGACGCCTTGCGACGTCTTGCGGGATGGCGCCGCGATAGGACTTTCCCGGCGTCGAACACGATTTCCAATTATTGATGAGATTTTGCACAATCCCGACAGACGTAGCCGGCGCTGCAGGCCAGTCAGCCGCAGATCACACGCCATTCGCGCGCCATTGCAGACCCGGCCAAGTCGCCCAGGCGGGCGCGTCAGGCGCGGGTTCGGGCGAGCTGTGCCTGCACCTCGACACGCAGGCACGGGCAGCGTCGCAAACGACGCCGCGTCGAATTCCGCCTCAGCGCTCTCCGATCAGCATCTGCACGCCCCGCGCCTTCCAGCCCCGATGCTCCTCGCGCATGGCGGCGACCAAGGCGTCGCGGACGATGCCGATATGGGCGCGAATCGCCGCCTCGGCCGCGTCGGGGCGGTTGGCGCGGATCATCGCCACGATGGCGCTGTGCTCCCGATGGGCGGCGCAGCGCCCTGCTTCGGAACTCGCCATCAGCCAACGCGCCCGGGCGATGCGGGTTACGGCGTCGCGCACGCTGCGATGCACGAAGCGATTGCCGGACAATGCGGCGAGCTCGATATGGTAATCGGTGCCGATCGCGTACCAGGCATCGGGGGAGGGATCGGCAAGGACGCCGTCCATGCGTGCTTGCAACGCATCGAGCCGGGCATGATCGGCGCGGGTGCAGGCGAGCCGCACGGCGAGCGCCTCGGTCTCGATGCGCAATTCGAAGACCTCGAGCAACTCATCCAGGTCGAGCGGCGCCACACGCAGCCCGCCCTCGCCGCGTTGCACCAGCCCCTCCCCCTCGAGCCGCATCAGCGCCTCGCGGATCGGCGTGCGTGAGGCGCCGAGCCTGCGTTCCAGATTGCGCTCGGAGAGCCGCTCGCCCGGCACGAGATGCAACGCCAGCAGATCATCGCGCAATCTTTCATAGACATCCTGCGCCCGCCCTGCCCCCTCCGGTAGAGCTGCCTGTGCGGCTTCGCCCGTCATGGATGCTTCGTTCAACCCGAATTCTCCGTCTGCGGCGACTTGCCGGCACTGATCTGGTTGGTATACCGTCATGGTACGCCATCTGGGCGAAAAGAAAAAGACGCTGCTCGACAAGGCGGTGAACGAACAATGCAGAACCGGGCCGGCAGGGGACGAGTGATGAATCGCAACGCCGCATATGCGCGCCGCTACGGCTTCGAGCAGCGCGTCCGTGTCGTCGAGGTCGGCCCGCGTGACGGCTTGCAGGCCGAGCCGGAATTCGTGGCAACGTCCGACAAGATCGCGATGATCGATCGGCTTGCGGCGGCAGGCATCCGCGAATTCGAGGCGACCTCCTTCGTCTCGCCGCGCGCCGTGCCGCAATTGCGCGACGCCGCCGAAGTCATCGCCGGGGTCGATCGCGGGCGGCCGATCCGCCTCACCACACTGGTGCCCAATCCGCGTGGCGCCGTGGCGGCGGCTGCGGCGGGCGTAGACGCAATGGTCGTCTTCCTTTCGGCTTCCGAGAGCCACAATCGCAAGAATGTCAATCGCTCGCGTGCCGAATCGCTGGAGGGCTTCCGCGAGGTCGTGGCGATCGCCCGCGAGGCCGGCATCAAGGTCCAGGGCGCCATCGCGACGAGCTTCGGCTGCCCCTTCGAGGGCGAGGTGGATGTCGGTGCGATCACCGATATCGCCAAGGCCTATACGCAGATGGGCATCACCCATGTGACGCTGGGCGACACCACGGGCATGGCAACGCCGCCGCTCGTTGCCGAGCGCTGCAAGGCCCTGCGCAAGGAGGTGCCGGAATCGGATATCGCCCTGCATTTCCACAACACGCGCGGCATCGGGCTTGTCAATGTGCATGCGGGGCTCGCCGAGGGGATCACGATCTTCGAATCGTCCATCGGCGGGCTCGGCGGCTGCCCCTTCGCGCCGGGCGCCACAGGCAATATCGCCACGGAGGATCTCGTCTACATGCTGCATGAATGCGGAGTCGAGACCGGCATTGACGCCATCGCGGTCACCGAGGCCGCCGTCTGGATGGAGGAGGTGATGGGGCGCAAGCTCCCCGGACAGGCGGCGAAGGCCGGCCCGCGTCTCAAGACCAGCGCGATGGATGCCGTCGCCACGGCCTGCGGGTGAGCCGATGGCGGACCTGAAGAAACCCCTCGACGGCATCCGCGTCGTCGATCTGACCCGCGTGCTCTCCGGCCCGTTCTGCTCGATGCTGCTCGGCGATATGGGCGCGGAGGTGATCAAGGTCGAGCCGCCTGGCAAGGGTGACCCGGTGCGGGGGCAGGGTACGATCAAGGATGGTTTGTCGTGGTATTTCGCCTCCTTCAACCGGAACAAGAAATCCGTCACGCTGGATCTCTACGCGGATGAGGGCAAGGCGCTGCTGGCCGAACTGATCCGCGACGCGGATGTGCTCGTCGACAATTTCCGCCCCGGCGTGCTTTCGAAAATGGGCTTCGACAAGGCGCGCCTCGACGGGCTCAATCCCCGGCTCGTCACGGCCAATATCAGCGGTTATGGCAGTACCGGGCCGATGGCGGATCTGCCAGCCTTCGATTTCATCATCCAGGCGATGAGCGGATTCATGAGCGTCAACGGGCGCGCCGATCAGGAACCGATGCGTTCGGGCCAGCCGATCACCGATCTCGTGGGCGGGCTCTATGCAGCTTTCGGCATCGTCTCCGCCCTGCGCGCCCGCGATCTCAACGGGCGCGGCCAGCATGTAGAGAGCGCGCTGATGAACGGCATCCTCTCCTTCATGGCCTATCTGGCGAGCGAGCACCTGCTCACCGGCCAGCTTCCCCTGCGCACCGGCAACAACCATCCCCTCGTCGCTCCCTATGGCCTCTACAAGGCCCGTGACGGCGAGGTCGCGGTGGCGGCCAGCAACGATGTCGTGCTGCGCAAGTTCATGCGCACAATCGACCTCGAAGACCTGCTCGACGATCCCCGCTACGACGATAATAGCAAGCGCTTTCCCCTGCGTGATGAGCTCAAGGAAATCATCGACGCGCGCATGCAGGACGAGAGCCAGGCGCACTGGATCGCGGCGCTCAACGCCGCCGGCGTGCCCAGCGGCAAGGTGCAGGATCTCGGGGAGGTCTTCTCCGATCCGCAGGTGGCGGCGCAGGAAATGGTGATTTCGGTCGATCATCCCGGCCATGGCGCCGTGCGCATGCTCGGCTTTCCCGTCAAACTCAGCGAGACGCCCTGCGAAGCGCGCCTGCCGGCGCCTGAACTCGGCGCTCACGATGAAGAGATACTCGGCCCCTTGCGCGACCGTCTCGCGCAGCGGACCGGGTGAAGGAGATTGCATGTCGTAGCGGCGAAGGTTACCGATGACCAGTCAGGCATGACCAAAGCCCTAAAGGCACGCAAGAAAACCGGCAATCTGCATGCCGGGTCATTCAAAGGGAGGGAAAACGAATGCTACACACTCTGAAGAAAACCATCCCCGCCGGCGCGATCGCCGGCCTGTTCGCCCTCGGCGCACTCGGCATGAGCGATGCGCAGGCGCAGCAGATCGAGATCCACAACACCATGAGCGCCGGCGGCTCGGAAGAAGCGGCACTGCAGCGCTTCCAGGAAATAATCGCCGAGCGTTCCGACGGCCGTCTCGGCGTCGACATCTATCTCGGCGGCCAGCTCGGCAACGAAACTGACGTGTTGCAGTTGCTCAGCCTCGGCCAGACCCAGATGGCCCTGACCGGCGGCGCCTTCATGGGCGAATATGCGGCGGATTACGATGCGGTCTCGGTGCCCTTCGTCTTCCCGAGCTGGGATGCGGTCGAGCACTACATCATGGAGACCGAATCCGGCGCAGCGCTTCAGGCGGCGGCGCTCGAGCGCGGCAACCTCGTCTATCTCGGGCCCCAGATGCGCGCCTTCCGCCACATGACCTCAGCCAAGCCGATCAACTCGCCCGATGATCTCGACGGCCTCACCATGCGCCTGCCGCAGATTCCCGTCTGGGTCGATGTCTGGGAAGAGCTCGGCGTGCAGGCCGTGGTGATCCCGGCCCCCGACATCTATCTCGCCATGCGCACCGGCCAGGTCGAGGCGCACGAGAATTCGCTTGCTTCGCCCTATACCCGCCAGCTCTGGGAGGTGCAGGATTACATCATCACCACGGCGCATCTCTCCTTCCCCTGGCACTGGGTCGCCTCCGCCTCCTGGTGGGATGGTCTCAGCGACGATGATCGCACCATGGTGCTTGAGGCGGTCGAGGAAGCGCGCCAGTACGGCATCGCCGTCGAGATGGAACGCGACGACTTCTATCGCGAGGAGCTGATCAAGCGTGGCATGGAGTTCATCGACGTTGATCAGGCCCCCTTCCGTCAAAAGGCCGCACCGGCCATCGAGCGTGCGCTCGCCGACAAGGCCGAGAGCGTGATGGGTGATATCGACGCCGCCATCGCCGCAACGCAGTAAGGCTGCCGCGAACACGTCCCGAGGGCGGCCTCGCGGCCGCCCTCCTTCGTCATTTTCGGGATAATCACCATGCTGGACAGGATCGACCGGCTCGAAGCCCGCGTCGCGCGGTTGTTCGAACTCTTCGCCGTGGCGATGATGCTGATCCTCGTCGGCGTGATCGCCTGGTCGGTCTTCGGGCGCCAGGTGTTGCGGATATCGGTGCCCTGGTCCGAGGAAATCGGCGCCGGGCTGCTGGCCTGGATGGTGATGCTGGGATCCGCTGCCGCGTGGTCACGCCGGCGCCATATCGCCATCGACGTGCTCTTGCGCCGGGTCGGCCTGACAACCCGCTGGGTGATGAGCATCATCATCGAGATTGCCTCGCTGTCACTCTTCGTGATCATCTTCACCGGCGCCGTCGGCATGATGCGCTCCAGCGCGCATATGGCGACCACCGCGCTCGGTATCAGCTATACCTGGCTGTATCTCGCCCTCGCGCTGGGTGTCGGCGCGATGATCGTCTTTTCCCTTCTGCATCTCGTGCGCCTGCTGACACGCGGGCGCGCCATGGTCGCCGATCTCGACACGGGGCTCGAATGGAGTACCTCTACATCTTCCTAGGCCTGATGATCGTCCTGTTCGCACTGGGCGTTCCCATCGCGGTCTCGATCGGCCTGACCTGCCTCGCGGTGCTCGTCATTCAAGGGGGATGGCAGGCGATTCCGACGGAATTGTTCGCGCTTCAGATGCTGCGCGGGCTCAACAACTTCCCCATCCTCGCCATTCCATTCTTCATCTTCGCCGCCTCCTTGATGAATGTGGGATCGGTGACGAACCGCATCTTCGATTTCGCCAATGCGCTCGTCGGCTTCATCCGGGGGGGGCTCGGCCATGTCAACGTCGTCGCCTCGATGATCTTCGCCGGCATGTCGGCTACCGCCGTGGCGGATGTGGCGGGGATCGGACAGCTCGAGATCAAGGCGATGCGCGAGCGCAATTATCCGATGCGCTTTGCTGCCGGCATCACCGGCGCGGCCTCGATCATCAGCCCGGTGATCCCGCCCTCGATCGCCATGGTGGTCTATGGCTGGCTCTCGGGAACCTCGATCGCGGCGCTGTTCGTGGCGGGTCTTGTGCCCGGCGTGATCATCGGCATCGCCCTGATGATCACCTGTTTCATCGTCTCCTACTGGATCGAGATGCCCCGCTCGCCGCGTCCGAAACTGATGCAGCTGGTGCGGCTGTTCTGGCGCGCCCTGCCGCCGCTGCTCACCCCGCTGATCATCGTCGGCGGCATCTGGACCGGCATCTTCACCCCGACCGAGGCCGGCGCCATCGCCTGTCTCTATGCGATGTTCCTTGGCTTCGTGGTCTATCGCGACGTGACCTTCAAGGATCTGATCGACGTGCTCGCCCGCACCGTGCGGTTCACCTCGATCATCATGTTCATCATCGCCATCGCCACCTTCTACGGCTGGCTGCTGGTGCGGCTGCGGATCCCGCAGGAACTGGCGATGATGCTGATGGATCTCGATGTCAGCCTGACCGTGATCCTGCTCTTCATCGCGCTGTTCTTCCTCGTGATCGGCTGCTTCATGAGCGTGGTCGAGGCGGTGCTGATCTTCACCCCGATCTTCATGCTGACGGTGCAGGCGCTCGGGATCGATCCGGTCTTCTTCGGCATCCTGATGGTGATCACGCTTTCGGTGGGCGTGATCACGCCACCATTCGGCAATGTGCTGTTCGTGCTCGTGGAAATCACGGGGCTGCGCTTCGAGCAGGTGGTGATGGCGGTGCTGCCCTTCCTGATCCCGATCCTTGCGGTGATCGGCCTGATCATCCTGGTGCCGGAGGTCGTCACCTTCCTGCCCGGGCTGCTGCGATGATGTTCTCACTGACCGGGCGCACAGCTCTCGTCACCGGCGCCTCGCGCGGACTGGGAAGGGCGATCGCGGAGGCTTTGGCGCGGGCCGGCGCGCATGTGATCGTCAATGGACGCGATGCGGCCCGGATCGCGCCGGTGGTCGAGGCCATCAGCGAAGCGGGCGGGAGCGCGCAGGCCTGCGCCTTCGACATCGCCGATGCGGCTGGGCGCGAGGCTGCGCTGGCGGATCTCGCCGGGGCGGGCCATCCCGTCGATATCCTCGTCAACAATGTCGGGCGCCGCCATCGCGGACCCGTCAGCGAGATTGACCACGCCGCCTTTCTCGATCTCGTCGATGCCGATCTCGCCGCTCCCTATGCCCTCACCCGGGCACTCGTCCCGGCCATGATGGCGCGAGGCACGGGGCGGATCATCAATATCTGCTCGATCGCCGGGCCGCGCGCGCGCGCCAACGACGCCGCCTATACGGCTGCGAAAGGCGGGCTCGCGGCGCTGACGCGGGCCATGGCGATGGAATTCGCTCCCCATGGCGTTCTCGTCAACGGCATCGCACCCGGCTTCTTCGCCACCGAGACCAATGCGGCGATGACGCGCGATCCCAAGGTGCAGCGCTTTGTCGAGGAACACATCCCTCTCGGCCGCTGGGGCGAGCCGCACGAGATCGCCGGCGCCGCGGTCTTTCTCGCCAGCGATGCCGCATCCTATGTCAACGGCCATGTCCTGACCGTGGATGCCGGCCTCTCGGTTTCGTTCTGATGCGCCCCCCCTCATGAGTGAGCGGCGCGAACTCGGCACGGTGCTGGCCGCCACCCTGACGACGCAGATCCTCGTCTCCTGGAGCGTGCTCGCGCTGGCCGCCATGGCGCCGGTCGTGGCCGAGAGTGTGGGGCTGCCGGCCATCGTCATCGGTTATCAGATCGCTATCGTCTACGCAGTGGGCGCCGGCGTCTCGCTGCTGGCCGGCTCGCTGGTGACGCGGTTCGGCGGCGCGCGGGTCAGCCAGATCTCGCTCGCGGCCTGCGGGGCGGGCTGTATGGTGGCGACCTTTCCCGGCGCTCCGGCGATCGTCGTCGCCTCGATCGTGATCGGCGCCGCGCACGGCATGACCAATCCTTCAGCTGCGCATCTTCTCGCGCGCCATACCCACAAGGGCAATCGCGGGCTGATCTTTTCGATCAAGCAGACCGGCGTTCCTCTGGGTGGCATCGCGGCGGGGATCATCACGCCCGCCATCGCCATCGCCTTCGGCTGGCAGGTGGCGCTGATCGCGATCGTGCCGGTTGCGCTCGTGGCGGTGCTCGCGCTCGCCCCGCCGCGCCCCGCATGGGATGCCGATCGCACGCCCGGCGCTTCTCTCGGGCCCGGCGCCCTGCGCGGTGCGGGCGAGGCGCTGCAATTGCCGGGTCTGCGCTGGCTGTGCCTGTGCGCCTTCTGCTTCGGCGGCGTGCAATTGTGCCTGATGACCTTCGTCGTCACCTTCGCCGTGTTCGAACTCGGCATGAGCCTCGTGCGGGCCGGGACGCTGCTGGCGGTGATTCAGGTTTCCGGTGTGATCGGGCGCATCGCCTGGGGCATCGTGGCCGACCGGCTACAGCATAACGGCGCCGTTCTGGTGGTGATCGGCCTGATCAGCGCTGCCTCGGCGCTCGGTTTCGCGCTGATCACGCCCGATACGCCGGGCTTCGTCAGCTATGGGCTCGCGGTGGCGTTCGGCGTTTCGGCCGTTGGCTGGAACGGGGTGTTCGTCTCCGAGATCGTGCGGGTCTCGCCACCGGGGCTGATCGGCGCGGCATCGGGGCTTGGCACCTTCGCCGCCTTTGCCGGCGTGCTGTTTGCACCACCGGCCTTCGTGCAGATCCACGCCCTGACCGACTCCTACAGCTTCACCTACGGCTTTCTCGTCATTCCCTCCCTGATCGGCGCAATGGCCGCTGTGGGCACCGCGCGCCCGGAATCTCTGTGGCGCTGACGGCATGACCGCGCCCGGCACGAGGGGCCCGCACAACATCCGGGATCACGGCCACAACCCCAAAAACCCGTCGCCCTCGAGAAAGCGGTCAGAAGGCGTGACTGTACCAGTCGATCTGGCTCCTCGCGCCGCAACTCGCTTTCGCAGAGGCCGTGCCGGCAATCTCGGGCCGCAGGACGCCTTCACGACGTCGGGAGACGACGCAGTGAATCCTGGCGGAACGCGGGCCTTCCCGAAATGCGCGTCTTTCTGCGCGCTTGCTCGGCGCGCCGCCGCAGCATGTCGTCGTAGTCGAGCAATCCAGCCTCGAGCTGATGCATGACTGCGCGGTCTGGGCCCTGCTTTTCGCCCTGTGCATTCTGGTCCGCGCGGTCGAAATCGAACGGGACGCGCCCTTGGGAAACTGAGGGGCAGGACTGCACCGGGTTCGAGGGCCCGAAAATCACCCTGATTTGAATTATCACCCTTGAAATTAGATATAAAATATTAATATTTAATATTCAAAAAAAATATAGCTAATTTTGATGATTGTTTTTCGGAGATGATTAATGCCCAACTCATTGATTCCAAACCATTTCCTTAGCCCCGACTCAAAGCAGCCTGCCGATCACAACCGGGCTGATTCCAGCTTTTCCAAGGCACTGTCTCAGCAGCTGCCGCCAGGCAGCGCTACCGCTACGACAGTCGCTGACGCGGCAGTCGACGGCCCTTCCGATCAAAATCTGATCCGGGTCGAAGCGGCGGAAAACAGGACCCCTGGCTTCGCAGCAAGCAACGCCACAACAAAAACTGTATTTATGAGCTACTTCCAAGAAAATTTGGGAGTTCTCCAAGAAATATCAGAAATACTTGCAGAGATCGATCCAGAAATTACGCTTGCCATTTTTTCCGGCGCATATGAGCGGGGCGCAGAAGATGCACATGAGGTGAGGCGAGCCTTTTCCGAAGGTGTCGGCTCCAATGCTATACCATTGCCGACGAATGGTGTGGATGCCGGCGCCATTTACAGTCCAATTGGCAGGTTCACGGAGGATGGCTTCACGGCCCTGATTTACGACATGGACGGTAATCCGGTCGCCGGCGGCATGAGTCGTGACAGAGTTGACCGAGGCTTTCTGGCAGGGCCGCACGGAATGTTCGTTCCATTGCGGTCCCAGGATATGGCCCAGACAGCCGCCGCCTCGCTGGACGGCCTTGGATTCACTGGGCTTGATTTTCTGACCTATGGCGGCGATTTCCACGTCATGGATCTATCGCCGACGCAGGGCTTATCGCCGCAGGACCATGGCGGCCCCTCACAGGTCCAGTTCTTTGGTGCGGAGACCGCGTTACTGGCACATAATCAGATATTCTCAAACGAAGATACGATCCCGGAGCATCTTGCGGATCTGAATCAAGCCCAGCAACGTCTTTACGCAACCGCGAAAGTGATGGAAGAGATCGAACGCATCTCTGGATCAGCCAGCGGGATTTTTCCGCTGGGGGCTGGCACACGAACCATTGGCGAAGTCCTTGCGACGCTCCCTGAAGGTGCGCGAAATGATATTTCCCCAGGTGTCCTGGAACGTCTTGCAGAAATGAGTGAATATAACATACCCTGGAACTTTGTCGGAAATGAGCAAATAAACTACCATATCGATCAGGTATTAACGCCACTGACGAACAACACGCTAATCGTCAACGATTCACTCAGGGACGATCCGACGATTACCAAGCTTGAAAATGATCCGAATCTGAACATCGTCTATATTCCGAACAAAAATGAATCTCTCTCGGACGGGGGTGAGCAAGTCACTTCCTACATCAATATGCTTACAATTTACGATGGCGAAACAATGCATCTCGTCCTTCCCACGGAGAGCGCCGATCGAGAGAACCTCACCGCAATGGACATAGAGGTCAGGGATCAGCTTGAGGCGCTGGAAAACGTCGTCGTTCACTTTACGAGCTTTCCAGCCCGAATGATACCAGGCAGAATGGATTATGGATTGAACTGTCTCACGGAAATCTCCAGCTTGCGCATCCCGCGCTGAGTGCGACGCCAAGCATGCTGCCTCACTGCGGCGGCCCCTCATGCTGAGGCGCCGCCTGCTCCCTCGCGATCCCCGGACTGCGCGGTGCCCGCCCCCCGCTGACAGAAACCACCCCCTGCCCCATATTCGCCCATCTCCTCTGCGATCGCACTCCATCGAAGCCATGACGGCGTGAATCGGGGGCCGGGAATGCGCTGGATCTTGCGGACCGCAATCATTGTCCTCGTCGCCTATATCGGCCTCGTGGCGATGCTCTTCACCACCCAGCGTGCGCTGCAATACCCGGCCTCCGCGCGCGTCACGGATGTCGAGGAAGCGCAGCTCACCGGATTCTCCGACGTCGTGATCACCACCGAGGACGGCGAACAGCTGCGCGCCTTCTGGAAGCCGCCTGAAGAGGGACGCACGCTGGTGCTTTATTTCCATGGCAATGGCGGCAGCCTGTGGAACCGGCGCTTTCGCGCCCAGGCACTGGCGGAAGAGGGGCGCGGCGTTCTGATGGTGAGCTATCGTGGCTATTCCGGCTCGACCGGCTCTCCGACGGAGGAGGGCCTGCATGCGGATGCCCGCGCCGCCTATGCCTTCGCCCGTGCGCACGCGGACCCCGCGCGTATCCTCGCTTACGGAGAATCTCTCGGTACCGGCGTGGTCATGCGGCTGGCTTCTGATAACCCGCTCGGCGCCATCGTGCTCGATGCCCCCTTCACCTCCACCACCGATGTTGCAGCGCGGCTTTATCCGATCGTGCCGGTGCGGTTTCTGATGCTCGACCAGTTCCGCTCAATCGATCTCGTTGATGACATCACGGCCCCTGCCCTGATCATGCACGGGCGCCGCGACCAGGTCGTCCCTTTCGCCGATGGACGCGCACTCTACGAGGCATTGCCCGGGCCAAAACGCTTGCTGGCCTTTCCTGAGAGCGGCCATGTCAGCCTGTTCGAGGATGGCGGGCGCGAAGCGGTCAGGATGCTGATGGAGGGTATCGAGAACGGCGATCCTGCGGCCAGGCTCGAAAGCATCGCACTGTGAGCAGCCTGAGCATACGCCCCGCCACCGCGCAGGATACGTCCGCCCTTGTCGCGCTGATCGACGCGCTCAACCGGCACGAGGCAGTCCTGACGGATGATCGGCGCACCGACATCGCGGCTGCGCGGGAATGTCTGGCGAGCCTGAAGGGACGCATCGCGCGGGCCGGCGGCGGTATTCTCGTGGCTCAGCGGCGCGACGAAACCGTCGGCATGATCGGCTGGGTCATCGAGGAGGGCGAGCCCTATGTGCAGGTGCATCTTCGCCGCCATGCGCTGATCACCGATCTCGTGGTGGCGCAAAAGCATCGCGGCAGCGGAATCGGCGGTGCCCTGATCGGCAGCGTCGAGGATGCCGCCCGCGCACAAGCCCTGCCCCGCCTCGCCATCACCGTCCTCGCCACCAACCAGGCGGCCATAGACGCCTATCGCGCCCACGGCTTCGTCGAGGACTTGCAGATCATGATGAAGAACTTGTGACGCGAAGCCGACCAGCCCAACCAGCTGCCACCAACGACCCGACCCCGCTGAAGCAAACATGGCGGAGACGGGGGGATTCGAACCCCCGAGACGGGGAATACCCGCCTAACGGTTTAGCAAACCGCCGCCTTCAGCCACTCGGCCACGTCTCCGGCGCCGGTTTCAATAAGGGTTCGTGAAGCGCCGGTCAATGGTTGCGAACCGGGTCGCCGGCGATTTCGCGGTGGAACGGGAGACATGGCCACCGCGCGCCGGCTCGAGGCGGTTCTCGCCGTGCGATACCGGCTCTGTTATCAGAGCCTTTCGGCAAATCCTGCAAGTGATTCCGGAGTGATCATGACGGTGCATACGGTGCGTGCGGCCCTGGCCGATTTCCGCGACGCGAACCCGCCCGGCGGCTGGGCAGATCTGCCGTTCTTCCGGGACGGGCGCGCGGATGCGGTGGCGGCGCGGATCGATCGCGAGATCACCGCCGGCACCGCGATCACGCCGACGCCGGATCAGGTCTTCGCCGCGCTCACACTGACACCGCTGGCGCAAACGCGCGTGGTGATTCTCGGCCAGGATCCCTATCCGACCCCCGGGGACGCGCATGGCCTCGCCTTTTCCTATGTCGGGGATCGTCGCCTGCCGGCCTCTCTGAAGGTGATTCTCGCGGAAATGGCGGAGAATTGCGGTTGTGTCATGCCGCGCACCGGCGATCTGAGTCATTGGGCGCGCCAGGGCGTACTCCTGCTCAACACCGCATTGACGACACCGGCAGGGCGCTCCGGCGCGCATCTGCGGATCGGCTGGGATGCGCTCACCGACGAGGTGATTGCCACGCTCGCGCGCCGGGAGCGGAGCATCGTCTTCATGCTCTGGGGGGCGCGGGCGATGGCGCGAGCGGAGCAGGTCGAGGCAGAGCAAGGCGATGACACCCGGCATCTCGTCCTCACCTGCGGCCATCCTTCACCGCTCAACCGCAAGCGCGATTTTCGCGGCAACCGGCATTTCGCAGCGGCCAACGAATGGCTTGCGCGAAACGGACAGCCACCGATCGACTGGTGCCTTGATGACTGAGGTGCCTGCCCGAGTGAAACACGACGATGCGCTCAGTCCGGTCGGCTGGTCAGCTTGACAAGGCGCGCCTCCAGCTCGTCGATGCGTTCTGCCAGCCGCTCGTTCTCGTTGCGTGCCTCGATCGCCATCTCGCGCACGGCCTCGAATTCCTCGCGCGTGACGACATCCATGTCCTTGAGGAATTTATCCGCCTGGGCGCGCATGATCGCCTCGACCTCACGCCGGGCGCCCGTCGCGGCACCGGCCGCATCCGTGAACAGACGCGAAAACTCTTCCAGGATACGGTTCGATGATTGCGCCATGGTCGCCTCCTCTTTCGGTTGCCGGGCCTGCCGGCCCGGTTGCCGTCATGTGCCGGGACATGTGGTATGGCATGTCGCGGCTCGTGACCAGATTGTTATCTGGCGATCATGCTGCCGTCACGCAATGATCTTGACGCGCTGCATGAAGCAGTTCACCTGATTCGTGTTCGTCGCGGCACGCAGCCCGGCGCCACCCGCAACCGGAGTGTTTCGCCGCGCATGCCCTTTCCCGATATCGATCCGATCGCGTTTTCTCTCGGCCCGCTCGTCATACGCTGGTACGCGCTGGCCTATCTCGCCGGCTTTCTCGGCGGCTGGCTGGTGGCGCGGCGCCTTGCCGGTGCCGAGGGCCTGTGGGGCACTGTGCCGCGCCCGAGCAAGGAGCAGATCGACGATTTCATCGTCTGGATCGCGCTCGGCGTGATCCTCGGCGGGCGGCTGGGCTATGTGCTGTTTTACGATCTCGGCTCCTATCTGGCGCGCCCGCATGAGATCCTCTTCGTCTGGCAGGGTGGCATGTCCTTCCATGGCGGGCTCCTCGGCGCCGTGATCGCCTCCTTCGTCTTCGCGCGGCGCAACGGGCTGATCGGGCTCTCCATGCTCGATATCGTGGCGGTGACCGCGCCGATCGGCTTGTTCTTCGGGCGCATCGCGAATTTTATCAATGGCGAGCTCTGGGGCCGCCCGGCGCCGGATTTCCCCTTCGCGGTGGTCTTTCCCTTCGCCGGTCCCGTCCCGCGCTACCCTTCCCAGCTCTTCGAAGCCGCCACGCAGGGGCTCGTACTCTTCATCGTGATGCTGATCGCGGTGGCCGTTCTCGGCATGCGCCGTCCGGGCATGCTTGCAGGGATATTCGCCATCGGTTACGCGGCGGCGCGAATTTTTTGCGAGCTCTTCCGCGAGCCGGATCCGCAACTCGGTTTCCTGATGGGCAACTGGCTGACCATGGGGATGCTGCTATCACTCCCGCTGGCGCTGGCCGGGATCGTGGCGATCCTCGCCGCGCGGCGCGGGCTGACCGGGCCGGGGCATCCGCCATCGGCGAAGGCCGGATCGGCGTGAACGTGCCGGCCACTCCTCTGGCGCGCGAGATCGCCCGCATGATCGCCCTCGACGGGCCGATCACGGTCGAGCGCTATATGGGGCTGTGCCTGTCACATCCGCAATTCGGCTATTACATGACCCGCGATCCGCTCGGGCTGGAAGGTGATTTCATCACCGCACCGGAAATCAGCCAGATGTTCGGCGAACTGATCGGGCTGTGGGCAGCGCAGGTCTGGCTCGATCGCGGCGCGCCGACACCGATCCGCATCATCGAACTCGGCCCCGGGCGCGGGACGCTGATGCGCGACGCCTTGCGCGCGGCGGCGGTGGCGCCGGGATTCATCGATGCCGTGCGGGTGGAGATGGTCGAGACGAGCCCCGTCCTGATCAACCGCCAGCGTGACATGCTTTCGCGCGCGCCGGTGCCCTGCAGCTGGCACACGGCGCTCGACTCCGTGCCCAAGGGCCCGGCCATCGTCATCGCCAACGAATTCTTCGACGCCTTGCCGCTGAGGCAATTCGTGCGCGCCGAGGGCGCCTGGCGCGAGCGGCTGGTCGGACTCGCCGATGACGGTTCGCTGTGTTTCGGCCTCGCACGCGAGGCCATGCCCGAGATCACCGTCGCGGGGCGCGAGGGGGCGGTGGTCGAATGGCCGATGGCGGGGATCGCCCAGATGCGTGCGCTCGCCGGGCGCATCGCCCGCGATGGCGGCGCGGCGCTCGCAATTGATTACGGCCATGTCCGCTCAGGCCTCGCCGACACGCTGCAGGCGATTCGCAATCACGGTTTCACCGATGTTCTGGCCGACCCGGGCGAGGCGGATGTCACCGCCCATGTCGATTTCGCCCAGCTCGCTGCGGCCGCGCAGAGCGCCGGCGCGCAGACCGAGCCGGTCGTCACCCAGGGCGCCTTCCTGCGCGCATTGGGAATCGATGCCCGCAAGGCCGCGCTCGCTGCCGCCGCGCCGGAGCGCGAAGCGGAGATCGAAGCCGCGCGGGCGCGTCTCGTCGATGCGACGCCGGAAGCGATGGGTGGGCTGTTCAAGGTGCTGGGCCTGCGCCGGCGCGATGATCCGGCCCTGCCCGGTTTCAGCTGAGCGTGCAGTCGCCAACCATATGCGACGACGGGGGGATTTGCCCGCGCCGCATGCTCGCTTACAATGCCGCACAGGAAATCGTCGATACGGGGATCACGCCGGATGTCAGTCTTGCCGGATTACACCAGGGTCGCCTACGCGCCCACCGCAATACCCGCCCGCGCATTCGCGGATGCGGCTGCCTGGACGACGCCGGAGGAGATCGCCGTCAAACCGGTCTACGGGCCGCAGGATCGCGAGGGCCTGCCGGGGGTCGAGAGCTTTCCCGGCATCGCACCCTATCTGCGCGGGCCCTATCCGACGATGTATGTCAACCAGCCCTGGACCATCCGGCAATATGCCGGGTTCTCCACGGCGGAGGATTCCAATGCATTCTACCGGCGCAACCTCGCCGCCGGACAGAAGGGGCTCTCGGTCGCCTTCGATCTCGCCACGCATCGCGGCTATGATTCGGACCATCCGCGCGTCTCCGGCGATGTCGGCATGGCCGGGGTCGCGATCGATTCGATCTACGACATGCGCACGCTGTTCTCCGGCATTCCGCTCGACCGGATGAGCGTGTCGATGACCATGAACGGCGCGGTCTTGCCCGTCATGGCGCTCTATATCGTCGCCGCCGAGGAACAGGGGGTGAGCCCGGACAAGCTGTCGGGCACCATCCAGAATGACATCCTGAAGGAATTCATGGTGCGCAACACCTATATCTACCCGCCAAAGGGGTCGATGCGCATCATCTCCGACATTTTCGGCTATACCTCGCAGAACATGCCGAAATTCAATTCCATCTCGATCTCCGGCTATCACATGCAGGAGGCGGGGGCGACGCAGGATCTGGAGCTGGCCTACACGCTGGCCGACGGGGTCGAGTATATCCGCGCGGGCCTCGCGGCGGGGCTCGACATCGACCGTTTCGCCCCGCGCCTGTCGTTCTTCTGGGCGATCGGCATGAATTTCTTCATGGAGGTTGCCAAGCTGCGCGCCGCGCGCCTGCTCTGGGCCGAGCTCGTGCAGCAATTCGCGCCGAAGAATGCCAAGTCGCTGGCGTTGCGCACCCATTCGCAGACCTCGGGCTGGTCGCTCACGGCGCAGGACGTTTTCAACAATGTCACCCGCACCTGCATTGAGGCGATGGCAGCGACGCAGGGGCATACACAATCGCTGCATACCAACGCGCTCGACGAGGCGCTGGCCCTGCCCACAGACTTCTCCGCCCGGATCGCGCGCAACACCCAGCTCTTCCTGCAACAGGAGAGCGGCACCACGCGCATCATCGATCCCTGGGGCGGTTCGTATTATGTCGAGCGCCTCACCGCCGATCTGGTGGCGCGGGCGCGCGAGCATATCCGCGAGATCGAGGGGCTCGGCGGCATGGCACGGGCGATCGAGAAGGGCGTGCCCAAGCTGCGGATCGAGGAAGCGGCGGCCAAGACCCAGGCGCGCATCGATTCCGGCCAGCAGATCGTCACCGGCGTCAACGCCCATCGCCCGAGCGAGGATCGCCCGGTGGAGGTGCTCAAGGTCGACAACGCCAATGTGCGCAAGATGCAGCTCGACAAGCTCGCCCGGCTGCGCGGTGAGCGTGACCAGGGCGCGGTCGATGCCGCCCTCGATGCGCTGGCGAAAAGCGCGGAAACCGGCGAAGGCAATCTCCTCGCGCTCGCCGTCGAGGCCGGGCGCGCCAAGGCGACAGTGGGCGAAATCTCGGGTGCACTGGAACGCGTCTGGGGCCGTCACCAGGCCGAGATCAAGTCGATCTCCGGCGTCTACAAGCGGGAGGCGGGCGCCATGTCCCCGGCGATCGAACGTGTGCGCGAACGGGTCGAGGCTTTCGAGGAAAATGACGGGCGCCGCCCGCGCATCCTCGTCGCCAAGATGGGGCAGGACGGGCACGATCGGGGCCAGAAGGTGATCGCCTCGGCCTTTGCCGATCTCGGCTTCGATGTCGATATCGGCCCGCTCTTCGCCACGCCCGAGGAGGCCGCGCGCCAGGCGATCGAGAACGACGTCCACATGGTCGGCGTCTCCTCGCTCGCCGCCGGGCATCTCACGCTGGTCCCTGCCCTGCGCGCCGCGCTCGCCGAATATGGCCGAGAGGACATCATGATCGTTGTCGGCGGCGTGATCCCGCCGGGCGATTTCGACGCCCTGATCGAAGCGGGCGCCTCCGCCATCTTCCCGCCGGGTACGGTAATCGCGCAAGCCGCCGAGAAGCTCATCGCCGAGCTCAACGAGCGGCTGGGCTACGGGCCCAGAGAAGCGGCGGAGTGACGCCGGGCGGGGTCACGGGTTTTCGGATCGGATGGGTGCCGATGATCGACGCCGCATGGCCTGCGGCGGCAAAACGGTGCAACTGCGGCGGATCGGTCGAAATCGGGCTGGGATGATCAACGTGACGCGATATGGCAGTCAGGAAAATGGTACAGCTGGGTGGGCTCGAACCACCGACCTTCGGAGCCACAATCCGACGCTCTAACCTACTGAGCTACAGCTGCACGTTCGTGCACGGCATGTCTCGTGCGTGGCGCGTCCTGCCAAGCGAACGGGCGCCGATCAGGACGGCGCATTGAATGCCGCATCCGACGACTTTTCGCAAGCCCCCGGATGCGTTTCTTTCGCAACAGATTCGCACACCTGCGGATCAGGCTCCCGGAAAGGCCTTGCGCAAAGGCTCGGTCGTCTCGCTGGCGACGCGGCTGCCGGTTTCGGCGATCGCCTTCAACTGCGCGCTCGTGCTGTCATAGGCCTGACGCATGCCGCTCGTCTGCGCCTTCACCGCCTCGGAGAGCGATGGTGCGGTGATGGTGGCGCGCCACAGGCCCAGCGTTGCATCGCTGTGCATGCGCATCAGATCGATCCATTGCGCATTAAGCGTGACCAGACCGCGCGAGGCGGCATCGACGCTGCTGGCGCAAGCCTTCTGAAGTACCTCCTGCGATTCGCGTGCACGCTCATAGCCGTCACGTGCACTCTGCGTCGACAGATCGAGCGCCATGCGCAAGGGCTTCGCGACCGCATCGCCACCGGGCAACAGATCGAAACCGAGCGACCCGGACGCGGCTTCCGCTGTGGCGGGTCCGGATTGCACAGGGGCGAATTTGGGCGCGAATTTGAAGGAAGCGGCGGGTTCGGCGGGTGCCGCTGCGGCGGGCGCGGGCGTCGCTTTGGATGCCTTCCCCGGCGCTTGCCCGGTATCGGCCTTGACCGTTTCGCCGGCAGAAGCAGCCGTGTCGCTCTTCACGCTCTGCGGGTTCGCATTGCGGGCAGCTGCTTTCGCAGGCGCCTTCGCTGCGCTCCTTGAGGCAGGCTTTGCAGCAGCTTTGGCCGCAGGCTTCTTTTCAACGGAAGCGGCCGCAGCCGGCGCCTTCTCTGGCTCGGCCTTCTGTACCACCTTGGTCTCGACCTTCGGCGAAGCCGCGGGCGCAGGGGCCGATGCAGCGGCGGGCGCAGCAGCAACCTTGGCCTCGGCCTTCGGTGCAGGGCTCGACGACGCAGGATTTGCCGGCGCAGGCGTCGATGCAGATGCAGATGCAGATGCAGGGGCGGCCTTGGTGGCAGCCACCTGGGGCGCCGGCGTCACGGATGATTCAGGTTTGGCCGCAGCGGCAGGTTTCGTCTGAGCGGTCACGCTCTGGACCGGCTTTGCATTTGCCTGCGGCGGCTTGGTGGCGGCCTGCGGCGGCTTGGTCTTCGTCGTCATGATCTGCCCGTCCTGTCCGATATGGCCGAGGGTCCGGCCCATTCATAACGACCCGCCGCGATGATCTGCCGAAACGCAGTTTCATGCGCACCGGCACACGCACGGCGGATGCGCGGTGGCGCGGCGAACAATCGCCGCCGCACCCGGAAATCAGGCGCGCCCGGAGCGCGCGAAAACCTTACTTCTTAGGCTGGGCCGCATCCGTGGCGGCCTTGGTCGCAGCCGTGACGTTCTCCGTCATCGTCTTCGACGCTTCCGCCATCGTCTTCTGCGCATCGGTCATGCCGGCCTTGGCGACTTCGCCGAACTCCGCCATCTGCTTCTGCATCATGGCGAACTGGCTCTGCATGAACTCCGCCTGCAACTTCATCGCCTCGGACGGATCCTTCGCCTTGACCAGCTTCTGGGCATGATCGAAAGCCGCCGTGAGATTCTGCTCGGCATAGCTGAAGGTCTTGTGGCGCATGTCCTTCATGCTGGTGCCGGCGGTCGAGGTGGAGCCCTCGAACGTATCCATCGCCTTCATGGCAGCGGAAACGAAACCATCCATGGCCTTGCGGGCCTGATCGATGCTGCGCTCGGCGAATTCACGCATTTCGGTGGGGACTTCGAGCTTCGGGTTCTTGTCGGTCATCATAATCCTCCTTTGGAACACGGCGTCTGACGAAGACGGAATCATCCTCGGCCCAGCCTGCGGATCCCGTCAACCGATCACCGCGTCCGACCGTGTTATTGCGACGCAATATACACATTGTGCACTGCAAAATCAACCGTCGCGCCGCAAGCTCATTAAGGTTGATGTAAGGTTACGCGCGCTAACAGGGATGCGTTCCGAGTCGGGATCGGTTAATCATTGGTGAACGGAAGCAGCGCAATTATAAGGTGTGGCGGCGTGACCTTCGAAGAGATCGACAAAGCCATCGCAACAATGGCAAGCGATGCGGATCTCGCCCCCCTCCTGGGGTCGAGGGTTCCTGCGCTGGTCTTCGCCGCCGATCCCCTGCGGCTGCTATGGTCGAGCCAGTATACCAATGCCCTCGCCTGCGCCATCGTGATCGCACCTGACGGGCGGATCGATCCCGCCTTCCCGGCGGCGCGGCGCATCGAGGCGCTCGCGCGCAGCGAAGCGCCGATGACGGGCAAGCGTTTCGAGAAGATCCGGTTCGAGACCAGCACCCTCGCCCCGCTGACCACCTGCGCTTTCCGGCGCATTACCATGCCGGACAGCAGCACCGCGCTCATCCTCACCTTCATCGACCGCCTCCCCCAGATACGGCGCCCGGCGAGCGCGGGCCCGGCTCAGGCGCAGATCAGTGAGCCGGGTGGGCAGGATTCACAATCGGCTTCGGTCGAGGCCGTCGAGGCGCAAGCCCCGGAGCCGATTACGGGCCCCGTGCGGTTTTTATGGGAATGCGATGCCGGCGGCGTGATTACGCGCATCAGCGGCGATCTCGCGCGCGCCGTCGGGGCGCCCCATGCCGATCTGGTCGGGCGCAGCCTGAGCGCGATCCTCGATACCACCACACCGGATGCGCTGGCTCACGATCCCAAGGAAATGGTTCTCGACCTGATTGCCCGACGTGAGACCTTCTCGGGGCGGCGGATCTTCTGGAAGGCGCAGGGCGAGACGGCCATCGCGGTCGATTTTGCCGGATTTCCCGCGCCCGGTGCCGCAGGGCGAGCAGGCGCCTATCGCGGCTTCGGCATCGCCCGCCCGGAAATCAGCTGCGCCTGGGCCTCGCTTGTGCGGCAGGGGCAGGACCATCCTGCAAAGGAAAACGACGCCCCGCAGCAACAGCCTGCCGGGGCAATCGCGGAGCCATCCGACCCGGGCCCGCTGGCCAGTCTGGTCCCGCAGCCCGGCGCAAAACCCGAGGCGACGCCCGAGACGCAGGCGGCCACGGTGCCCGTCCCGCCCACGCAGCCCGCGCCCGAACCGGAACCTGCAGCGGGTGCGGCAATGCCGGATGCGCCGGCATCCGCTCACGCCCCGGTTGCAGCGCCCACAACCGCACCGCCGACAACCGCACCGGATCAGGTCCTCCCGCTCACACCGGTCTCGGTGACGGCGGCTTTCGGAGCGGCCACGTTCGATATCACGGCGCTCGGGCAGCAGGGCGCGGCAGATGCCATGGCGGGCTTCGCGACCCGGATCGGCGGGCGCCTCGGCGACGGCGAAACGCCGTTACGCATCGTCGGTGAGGCCGAGACGACGACCGCCACGCCTCCGGCCCGCAAGATTGCCGACCGGGAGATTGTCGACCAGCAGACTGTGATTGGGAAAGATGCGGTCGCCGGGGATGGCACCGTCGAGGAGGTGGCTGTCGAGCAGATGGCTGTCGAGGAGGACGGAGCCGAAACCGCAGCCGCCCCGGAGCCCGCCGCGCCTGCGCCCGCGACGCCGCAAACCGCTGAAGCGGATTCAGCGCAGCCAGACGTCTTAGCGCCCGATACCGTGCAGACGCAGCCACCTGGACCGGCGCCCCTTTCCAGCGAGGAGCGCAACGCCTTTCGCGAAATCGCGAAGGCGCTCGGCGCACGTTTCGGCGATGACGGCTCACCGGCGATTCATGAAGCGGACGATACGCATGGCGGCGCATCAGGGGAAGAAAACGAAGACGCACCCGAAGCGCCCGCGCCGGATGACGCCGCAGCGGCGGGCACGGGCGGCAGCCGCGGCGCCGGATCGGCACCCGTCATCATCACCGCCGCGAATGACCGTACCCCCGATATCCGCACCGTGCTCGATCGCCTGCCCGCAGGCGTCGTTGTCCACAGGGGCGAAGAGGCGCTGTTCATCAACCGCTACCTGCTCGATCTGCTCGGCTACGCGGATCTCGCAAGCTTCGTCGAAGCAGGCGGTCTCGCACGGCTTTTCCGCGCCCGCCCGGCCGCCCTGTCGGAGGCGGCGCAGGAGAGCACTGCGCCGCTGATCATCGCCAATCGCAATGGCGAATCGGTTGCTGTCGAGGTGCGGCTGACGATGATCGACTGGCTCGGCTATCCGGCCAGCATGCTGATGCTGCGCAAGATCGCCGAAACCGACCCGGTCGAGCGCCTGCGTGCGCTCGAAACCGATCTCGCCGCGCGCGAGGAGCGGCTGCGCGAGCAGACCGCGATCCTGGATACGGCGACGGACGGCGTCGTCCTGCTCGACCAGGGCGGGCGCATCCTCTCGCTCAACCGCGCGGCGGAGGCGCTTTTCGGATACGACCAGCGCGAGATCGCCGGGGAGAGCCTGACGCAGCTGCTCGAAACCGAAAGCCATGTCAGCGCGCTGGAATATCTCGCATCCATGCGCGAGGACGCCCTGCGCAGCGTCCTCAATGACGGCTGCGAGGTGCTCGGGCGCGTTCGCCAGGGGGGCGCGATCCCGCTCTTCATGACGCTGGGCAGCTTGGGTGAAGGGCTCGACCGCAAGTTCTGCGCCGTGCTGCGCGACATGACAGCCTTCAAGCAGACCGAGAACGAACTGATCGCAGCACGTCGCACGGCGGAGGCCGCGAGCGCCCAGAAATCGGAATTCCTCGCGCGAATCAGCCATGAGGTGCGCACGCCGCTCAATGCGATCATCGGCTTTGCCGAGGTCATGCTCGACGAGCGATTCGGCCCCGTCGGCAATGAGCGCTACCGCGACTATCTCACCGATATCCACGCCTCCGGCGAGCATGTGATCAGCCTCGTCAACGATCTGCTCGATCTCGCCAAGATCGAGGCCGGGCGCATGGAGCTCAATTTCATCCCCGTGGCGCTCAACGATCTCGTCAATGCCGGCGTGGCGATGATGCAGCCGGAAGCCGCGCGCGAGCGTATCGTGCTGCGCAGTTCCTTCGCCGACAGCCTGCCACCGGTCCTGGTCGATGAGCGGGCCATGCGCCAGATCGTGATCAACCTGCTCTCGAACGCAGTGAAATTCACCGATCCCGGCGGGCAGGTGATTGTCTCGACGGCGCGCGGCAGCGAGGGCGACATCATCTTCCGGGTGCGCGATACGGGCATCGGCATGAACGAGGGCGAGGTCACCGCAGCGCTCGAACCGTTCCGCCAGCTCGCCACCGCACGCAAGGCAGGCGGGACCGGCCTCGGCCTGCCGCTGACCAAGGCTCTGGTCGAGGCGAATCAGGGCAACCTGCGCATCACCTCGCGCAAGAATGAAGGCACGCTCGCGGAAGTCGTGTTTCCGCCGGCGCGTGTGGTCACCGGGTAAGCTGCAAGGAGCCCTTCCCGAGCCCTCCCCCGCTCAGATCATCGCGACATCGACCTCGGCCTTTGACGCGGGCGACGAGACGCGATACGAATCCTCAAGAAAATTATGCAAGAACCATGCCGGAAGGTTGTGCCGCTGCGCGCGGCCTCCGGAACCGACGGGGTATCGATGAGTCTCGCACCGCGCATGGAGCTGCGTCAGGGGCAGTCACTGGTGATGACGCCCCAATTGCTGCAGGCGATCAAGCTGCTGCAATTGTCGCATCTCGACCTCGTCGCCTATGTCGATGCCGAGCTCGAACGCAACCCGTTGCTGGAACGGGACGAGAGCAGCGAGGGCGCGGGGGCGGGCGCTGAAGACGACACGCGCGACGAGACCCGAGAAGGGTCCCGGGACGACTCCCGCGATAACGCTGCCGAGGGTAATGCAGCAAGCGACGATTCCGGCACTTTGGCGGAGGGTGCGCCCGATCCGTGGCTCGCATCCGACATGGCACCGGAGCGCTCAACCATCGAGAGCGCGCTCGACACCTCCCTCGAAAACGTCTTCCAGAGCGAGAATCCCGGCGAGGCGCCGATCACCGGCGGCGATGAATTCGCGCTCTCGCAAGGGATGTGGAGCGGCGTGGGATCCGGCGGGTCCTTCGAGGACGATGAAGGGATGGAGCGCAACCTCACCCGCGAAGCCACATTGCGCGATCACCTGATCGGCCAGCTCGAACTCGCCGTCACCGATCCGCGCGCGCGGCTGATCGGGCAATTCATCATCGATGCGATCGATGAGAGCGGCTATCTGATCGAAAGCGTCGAGGCGATCGCCGACCGGCTGTCGGTGGCGCCAACGCAGGTCGCATCCGTCCTCGCCGTAGTGCAGGGTTTCGAGCCGACGGGGATCGGCGCGCGTGATCTCGCGGAATGCCTCGCGCTGCAATTGCGCGAGCGCAACCGCTACGATCCCTGCATGGAGGCGCTGCTCGCGCATCTCGACCTGCTGGCGAAGCGCGATCTCGCCGCGCTCAGACGGTTTTGCGAGGTCGACGAGGCCGATCTCGCCGAGATGATCGCGGAGCTGCGCGCCCTCGATCCCAAGCCGGGCCGCGTCTTCGGCGGTGCGCCGGCGGAGATCCTGATCCCCGACGTCTTCGTGCGCGCAGCCCACGACGGGACATGGCTCGTCGATCTCAACCCGCAGACACTGCCGCGCGTCCTGATGAATCAGAGCTATTATGCCCGCGTCTCGGCTGCGGCACGGACCGAGGCCGAGAAGGCCTATGTCGGCGAATGCCTACAGAACGCCCATTGGCTGACCCGCTCCCTCGATCAGCGCGCCCGCACCATCGTCAAGGTCGCCTCCGAAATCGTGCGCCAGCAGGATGCCTTCTTCGCCCATGGCGTGGCAGGTTTGCGCCCGCTCAATCTGAAGACGGTGGCGGATGCGATCGGCATGCATGAATCGACCGTCTCGCGGGTTACCTCGAACAAATCGATCGGCACCAGCCGCGGCACGTTCGAGATGAAATATTTCTTCACTGCCGCGATCTCCGGATCCGCCGGCGAGGATGCCCATTCGGCGGAGGCCGTGCGCCATCGCATCAGGCAGATGATCGATCAGGAGGACCCCAAACGCATCCTGTCGGACGATGCCATCGTCAAGGCCCTGCAGGCACAGGGCGTCGATATCGCCCGACGCACGGTGGCGAAATATCGCGAATCCCTGCGCATACCGTCGTCGATCGAACGCCGCAGGCAGAAGGCGCAATAGCGCATCGGGACGCGTTGCCCCTTCACACGGCCCGTGCGCCTGCCGTAATCTGCCCGGATGAGTGAGCTCTCCGCCTTTGCGCACCCCCTCATCGTCGCCGATATCGGCGGCACCAATGCGCGTTTCGCCCTCACCCGCGGGCCGGGCGAGCCGCCGCGTCTCGTGACCAAGCTGGCGACTGCCGCTCATGCCGGTCCGGAAGACGCCCTGAACGAAGCGATCGCTGCCTGTGGGGAAGTGCGCCCGCGCGCGGCAATCATCTGCGCCGCCGGCCCCGTCACCGGGCGCACGGCGCGCCTGACCAATGCGCCCTGGCACTTCGACGGCCCGGCCATCGCACAGGCCTGCGGCCTGGAACAGGGTCTTTTGCTGAATGATTTCGAGGCGGCAGCGCTCTCTCTCGCCTTTGTCGAGGAGGGTGACGTCTCGCCCATCGGTCCCACCATCGTGGCCGGACGCGGCCCGAAACTGGTGCTCGGACCGGGAACCGGGCTCGGCGTCGCGGCTCTGGCGCGTTGCGGCGAGACCTTCCTGCCGCTTCCGGGCGAAGGCGGGCATGTGGGGATCGGCCCGCAGGATGCGGAAGATGACGGCTACTGGCCACGTATCGCGCGCCAGCATGGGCGTGTCACGGCCGAGACGCTGCTCTGCGGTCCCGGCCTGCAACGGCTGCATGCCGCGCTGGCCTCCGATTTCGGCGCAGATGCCAGCGCAGCGGCTGCGACCCCGCCGCCGCAAATCGCGGAAGCCGCGCTTGCCGGCACCGATGCGCATGCGGCGACAACCGCGCGGGTCTTCCTGAAGCTTCTGGCGCGCACTGCCGGGGATCTCGCCCTCGTCCTGGGCGCCACCGGCGGTGTCTTCCTGCGCGGGGGCGTGCTGCATGCGCTGGCGCGGCTGATCGAGCCGGAGACCTTCCGACGGCATTTCACCGGGAAGGCGCCGGTCGATGCCTTTGCCAGGGCCATGCCGCTCGCGCTGCTGCTCGACGATGCGGTGATCCTGCGCGCCATGGCGGGGATCGGCGCCGATCCGCAGCGATTCGCGCTGGCTTACGGCGAGCGGCTGTGGTGCGCGTGAGCGCGGATCAGCTTCCCGCCTCGACCAGCCGCGCGGCATAACGCGCCATCAGGTCGATCTCGATATTGAGCCCGTCTCCGGCCTTGCGTTCGCCCCAGGTGGTGACGGCCAGTGTGTGGGGGATCAGCAGCACGCTGAAACAATTGCCCGAGACGCTGTTCACGGTGAGCGAGGTACCATCGAGACAGATCGAGCCTTTCTCGGCAATGAAACGCGCGAGTTGCGCGGGCGCCTTGATGGTAAAGCGCGCAGTCGGCCCCCATTCGCCTGCGCCGGTCACTTCCTCACGCGCGACGATGGTCGCCACCCCGTCCACATGGCCGGTGACGATATGGCCGCCGAGCTCGTCACCGATCTTCAGCGAGCGCTCAAGATTGAGCGCATCGCCCACCTGCCAGGCCCCCGCATTCGTGCGCGCCAGCGTTTCGGCGGCGACATCCACATCGAACCACGAGCCGCCCTCGCGGTGGCCCTTGTCGATCACGGTGAGGCAGGGGCCGTTGCAGGCGATCGAGGCGCCCAGCGCTATACCGTCGGGATCGTAGGAGGAATGGATGCGGATACGGCGCAGATCCTGCTGGTCGCTGATCGCGGCGATTTCGCCCTTGTCGGTGACGAGGCCCGTGAACATTCACGCGCTCCTTTCGAAGACTGAAAACTGGTCCGGCCCCGCAAATTCTTCCGCGAAAGCCTGCATGCGGTTGCCGATATAGTGCGCCAGCGCCGGCCCGACAGCACGCAATCCGGGACGGTCGAGCTTTTCTGCACCGGTCACCAGCACCGCCTCGTCGATAAGGCCGGCCTGCGCAAGCCCCTCCGCCAGGGCAGGCCCGCCCTCGCAGAAGACGCGGGTGATGCCGCGTGCACCGAGCAGGCGCATCGCCTCGTCGAGCCGCACCCGTCCCGTATCGTCAGCGCCAACCCGCATGACTTCGAGTCCCGCCGCGACGAGCCGCCGTTCGGCCTCGACGGGGGCATCGACCGTGGTGATCACCCAGCTCGGCGGATCGCCAGCGCTCTGCACGAGCCGCGATTCGAGAGCGAGCGAGAGCCCGCTATCGATAACGACGCGCACCGGCGAGCGGGCAGAAAGGCCGGGCAGGCGCACATCGAGGCGCGGATCATCGGCAGCGACGGTACCCGCACCGACCATGATCGCATCCGCATGCATGCGCATCAGATGCACCCGGTCATTGGCGATAGAGCCGGTAATCATCAATCGTTCAGCGTCCGCTGCTGCGGCATAGCCATCAGCCGTACGGGCGAGCTTGACGGTGACGGCGGGACGCCCCTGGGTGACGCGCAAGACGTGCCCGCGATGGCTGCGTGCCGCCCCCTGCGCCTCAATCCCGGTCGTGACCAGCAATCCGGCCTGCCGCAGCAAACCGTGCCCACGCCCGGCGACGCGCGGATCGGGATCGGAAAGCGCCGTTACCACGCGTGCGATGCCCGACGCGATGATCGCCTCGGCGCAGGGCGGCGTCTTGCCGTGATGCGAGCAGGGCTCGAGGGTCACGTAGATGGTGGCGCCGCGCGCTGCGGGCCCGGCCATGTCGATGGCGACCCGCTCGGCATGCGGCCGCCCGCCCGCCTGGGTGATCCCGCGCGCCACGATGACGGGCGCGCCGGAGGCGTAATCGACGATGATCGCACCAACAGAGGGGTTGGGCCAGGTGGCGCCGAGATGGCGTTCGCCCAGAGCGAGCGCAGCGCGCATGAAATGCGCATCATGCGCTTGCGCCAGATCGTAAAGGCGCGGGCTCATTCCTGCTTCCCGGAGGGATCGTCTTCGGCAGGAGACGGTGCGGCATCGGCTATGTCGTCACGCCGGCCCAGCCCGCCGAGCAGTTCCTCGAAATCACGCGCCTCGCGGAAGTTCTTGTAGACCGAAGCGAAGCGCACATAGGCGACATCGTCGATACCCTTGAGCCCCTCCATGACGAGTTCGCCGAGCTTTTCACTGGGAATATCGCCCTCGCTGGTGGCTTCAAGCTGGCGCACGATGCCGTTGAGCATGCGCTCGACGCGCTCGGGATCGACGCTGCGCTTGCGCAGGGCGACGTCGATCGAGCGCTTGAGCTTGTCCCGGTCGAACGCGGCGCGTTTGCCCGAGCGCTTGATCACGAAGAGCTCGCGCAATTGCACCCGCTCGAAGGTGGTAAAGCGCCCCCCGCAATCAGAGCAGACGCGCCGGCGCCGGATCGCGGCCGAATCTTCCGTCGGTCGCGAATCCTTCACCTGCGTATCGAGGCTTCCGCAATACGGGCAGCGCATGGTCGCGCGTGACTCAGCCGTAGATCGGGAAACGGCGGGTCAGCGCATGCACCCGCTCCTTGACCGCTTCCTCGAGCCTGGCATTGCCCTCCTCGCCATTAGCGGCCAGTCCGTCGAGCACATCGACGATCAGACGCCCGACTTCCTGGAACTCGGCTACGCCGAAACCGCGTGTCGTCGCCGCCGGGGTGCCCAGACGAATCCCGGAGGTCACCATCGGCTTTTCCGGATCGAAAGGCACGCCGTTCTTGTTGCAGGTGATGTGGGCACGCGTCAGACAGGCCTCCGCCGCCTTGCCAGTAAGCTTCTTGGGGCGCAGATCGACAAGCATCAGATGATTGTCGGTGCCACCCGTAGTGATGGCGAAACCGCCTTCGGCGATGGTCGCGGCGAGTGCACGGGCATTGTCGACCACGGCCTGCGCATAGAGCTTGAATTCCGGCTGCAGCGCCTCGCCGAAAGCCACGGCCTTGGCCGCGATCACATGCATCAGCGGACCACCCTGGATGCCAGGGAAGATCGCCGAATTGAACTTCTTGGCGAGCGCCTCGTCATTCGAGAGTATCATGCCGCCGCGCGGGCCGCGCAGGGTCTTGTGCGTCGTCGTGGTCGCCACATGCGCGTGCGGGAAGGGCGAAGGATGCACGCCGCCGGCGACGAGCCCGGCGAAATGCGCCATGTCGACAAGGAAATACGCGCCGATTTCATCGGCGATCTCGCGGAAACGGGCGAAATCCCAATGGCGCGGATAAGCCGAGCCGCCGGCGATGATCAGCTTCGGCTTGTGCTCATGCGCGAGCCGGGCGACCTCGTCCATGTCGATGCGCTGGTCTTCAGGGCGGACATTGTAGCCAACCACGTTGAACCACTTGCCCGAGACGTTGACCGGGGCGCCGTGGGTGAGATGGCCACCGGCGGCGAGGTCGAGACCCATGAAGGTATCGCCCGGCTGCAGCAGGGCGAGGAAGACCGCCTGGTTGGCCTGGCTGCCGGAATTGGGCTGGACATTGGCGAAGTTGCAGCCAAACAGCTTGCAGGCGCGCTCGATCGCGAGCTTTTCCGCGATATCGACGAACTGGCAGCCCGCATAATAGCGCCGCCCGGGATAACCTTCTGCGTATTTGTTGGTCATGATCGAGCCCTGAGCCTCGAGCACCGCCTGCGAGACGATGTTCTCCGAGGCGATCAGTTCGATCTCCTCGCGCTGGCGGCCCAGTTCCTGATCGATCGCCGATGCGATCTCCGGATCCACATCGCGCAGGGATGCGGAGAAGAAGGCGTTCGACAGATGATTCGAATTCTGGTCGGCTTTGATCGGGCTTACGCTCATATCATCCTCTCGGTTACCGGTCGTTTCGACCGTCCGGCGCGCAAGGCGCGCACGTGAATTGAGGCGGGCGCGACGGATGCGCCCGTAAAAACCGTTGCGGTACTATCACGCCCCCCGGCGCATTCAAAGCCCCCACGGAGTCGCGGCAGCTGCGCCCTGCGTGAACGGCATGGCTGAAACCCTTTCGCCATGGTTGACGCAGCCCGGTCGCTGCCCCACGATCCTCGAAATCGATACGCGCGGGGGGGACAATCGACATGAACCAGTTCTGGCGTTTTTGGGATCGCCTGGAGATGTGGCAGCGTTTCGGGCTGGCCTTCGTCGTCGGCGTGACGCTGCTGGTCATCGTGCGCACGCTGTTCTGAAGCACCTTTGGCGCCTGATCAGAAAAGCGACCCCTGACGCGGCCTGGCCTCCTGAACCGACTCATCGGCCTGTCCGTCAACCGTCTCCCGGGCAGTCCCGCTGTGCCCGCGCGCCGGTTCGTCATCCGTAACCGGTTCGAGCAGCCCCGCATCATCATTGGCGACCTTGTTGACCCGGCGCGAAACCCGGTCGAGCCGCAACCAGTCATCCGGACAGGGATCGGTGAGCCCTCTGATCCTGTCGAGCGGTGTCTGCGGGTCGAGCCAGGCGGCGAGCCCGGCCTTGCCGAGAATCACCGGCATACGATGATGAATGGCGCTGACGAGGCCGTTCGCATCCGTGGTGACGATCGCGGCCGTGTCGATCTCGCCGCCCTGCGGATCGCTCCAGGTCTCCCAGATGCCCGCCATCGGCATCGGGCCGAGGCTCTCCATGCGCACGGCGAAAGGGATTTTCCGGTCACCCTCGCGCTGCCATTCATAGAACGCATCCGCCAGAAAAACGCAGCGGCGGCGGCGAATTGCCGCGCGGAAGGCCGGTTTCTGCATGATGCTCTCGCGTCGCGCATTGATGACGAGGGGAAAATCCTTCGCATCCTTCACCCAGCCCGGCAGGAACCCCCAGCGCATCAGCCGGAAACGGCGCGCCTCGCCATCCTGCAGCACCACGCCGACGGGTTGGGTCGGTGCGATGTTGTAGCGCGGCGGAAAGTTCGGGGCCTCTTCATAGCCGTAGGCCTCGCGAAAGTGCTCCGGCGGCAATGTAACGGCGAAGCGCCCGCACATGATCATCTCCCGGCTCGTCGAACGGGCGGCAAGCCCGGTCTGTCGCAAGCCCCCTCTGTCGGCTCGGCAGGAAAGCCTGATGCGCCCGCGCGGTCAATGGCATGTGCGATGCGATGACCCGGCATGTGCGATCAACCGGCGCACAGCGTCTCGTCCAACGCGCCGTCAACGCTTTATCAGCCTTTATGGGTCAGCTTGTGGGCTTCAGGCAGAAGAGGTTTGGATGTCGACAGCCGCAGATATGACAGATGATTGCACGCGCCCGGATTCTGCGGCCGGTCGCCGTCGTGCGGCGGACGGCTTGTCGAACGATTACCTCAACCATTTCAACGAAGTGCTGATGCTGGTGGAGATCGCGGCCGATGCGCCCGAGATCGTTGCGGATCTGCAGGATTGGCGCCCGGTTTCCTATCCGGAGTATTTCGCGGCCTCCAATCTGCGCCATGCCCCTGAGGCGGGCGCCGCTTATGATCGCGTCGCAACCGATCGCCGCGCGGCCTTCGAGGAACTCGTCCATGCCATGGACCGCCTCGCCATGACCGCGATCCGCGCCCTGCGCCCGCCCTGCGAGGCCGAAGATGCCGCTCTGGTTGCCGAAGTGACGGCTCCGGCCCTGCGCGCACTCGTCGCCCAGGCCGGCGCCTTCCTCAATTCCGGTGGACGGGACATTCCGGATTCGACTGAGATCGAGGAAGCGCAGTTGGTCATCGACAGGCTGCTTGCGCATGTGAATGCCGATGATGGCCTTCAGGTGATCACCTGACCGGCAAGCCGCGCGCGCCGCTTCAGAAGGCGCCGAGGTGAAACACCCTGTGGGGGATGAATTCGCCGTTCTCGACATCGCCGACCGCGACGAGCGTACCCGCCAGCGAAACGAAGACCTGACCCTCGATCGGCGCGTCGCGCCCGCGCAGGATCACGGACTGGCCGCGCATGATGCGAGTGGCGGCATCGCGCGAGACGGGGATCTCATCGACCTCCTCCAGGGCGGATTGAACCGGCAGGATCAGATCACCGAAATCGATCGGCGCAGTTCCCGCTGCGGCGTCAGTCATGGCCTCGATCTCCGCCGGCGCGACGGTGTCCTCTTCGGTGAACGGGCCGACGCGGGTGCGGCGCAGGGCGGTGATATGGCCCAGGCACCCCAGTTCGCGACCCATGTCGCGTGCGAGCGCGCGCACGTAAGTGCCCTTGCCGCATTCCGCCTCGAACACGCTCCTGCCCTCGGCATGATGCAGCAGCGTCAGACAGTCGATCTCGACGGGGCGCGGCTGCAGCGCGACCTGCTCGCCCTCACGGGCGAGGTCATAGGCGCGTTCGCCGGCGATCTTGATGGCGGAGAATTGCGGCGGCGTCTGCATGATCTGGCCGGTGAAGCGTGGCAGCAGCGCCTCGACATCGGCGCGCTCGGGCACCGCATCAGTGCGATCGACGACATTGCCCTCGGCATCATCCGTATCGGTCTCCACTCCCCAGGTCACGGTGAAGACATAAGCCTTGCGCCCGTCCATGACGAAGGGAACGGTCTTGGTCGCCTCACCAAGTGCGATCGGCAGCAGACCGGAGGCGAGAGGGTCGAGGGTCCCGGCATGGCCGGCTTTCCTGGCATTGAGGCAACGCTTGACCATGCCGACCGCCTGGGTCGAGGTCATACCGACGCCCTTGTCGAGCACAACCCAGCCATTCACATCGCGCCGCTTGGGGCGATCACCCTGACGCTGGCCGCGCCCGCCGCGACGCGCGCCACCGCGTTTGCGGCCCGGCTCGCCCTCTGACTTGCCCTCTGACTTGCCCTCTGCGTTGCCTTCTGACTTGCCGTGACGCCGGCGCGCGCCGGCTGCATCGTCGCGCGGCTGGTCGGGCTGAGCGGAAGGTGAGCCGGGCTGCGAAATCTCGTCAGACATACGGGGGGTTCCTGTGCGGGGTTCCTGATCGGAATTCTGGTGTCGTTTTGCAGTGCGGTCGCTGCGGCTCAATCTCGCAGATCGCCCTCGCCCGGACGCCCTGCCGCGTCGGGATCGTGGTCGTCGTCGGAGGACACGTCGAGATCGCGGCGGACTTCGTCCGTGCGCAGCAGCGCCTCGATGCGATCAGCCTCGTCGAAGGTCTCATCGCGGCGAAAGCGCAATTCAGGGGCGAATTTCAGGTTGACGCGGCGCGCCACTTCGGCGCGCAGCAGCTTGCGATGGCGCTCGAGCGCGGCAAGCACCGGCTTCTCGTCCTGTCCGCCCATCGGCATGACATAGGCCGTGGCGAGTTTGAGATCCGGCGACATGCGCACCTCAGGCACCGTTACGATATGGCTCGCGAGCACATCATCGGAAATATCACCGCGCTGGAGGACTTCCGCGAGCGCATGACGGACGAGTTCGGCCACCCGCTGCTGGCGCTGGGACGGGCCCCGCGATTCGAAACGCTTCGGCATGGCCGCCTCCGCTCCTGATCCTGGTTGTATCCGGGCCGGCCCACGCGTCGCCCACAGGCGGCCTTACGCAATACCGGGGACCGGTCATGATCCGGTGCTGCGGCGGCTCGGACGCCGCATCCGGACTACAGATCATGCCGGCGCGCAATGCGCGCCGACCGATATGCGACGCTTACAGCGTGCGCTTCACCTCTTCAACGGTGTAGCACTCGATCACGTCACCCTTGCGCATGTCCTGGTAATTCTCGAAGGCCATGCCGCATTCCTGTCCGGCGACCACCTCGCGCGCATCGTCCTTGAAGCGCTTGAGCTGGCTGAGCTTGCCCTCGTGAATGACGACATTCTCGCGGATCAGGCGGACATGGGCACCGCGCTGGACATTGCCGTCGAGCACGCGGCAACCGGCCACCTTGCCGACCTTCGAGACGTTGAACACTTCGAGGATCTCGGCCTCGCCCAGACGCGTCTCGCGCAAGGTCGGCGCGAGCATGCCCGACATCGCCGCTTTCACATCGTCCACGAGATCGTAGATGATGTTATAATAGCGGATCTCGGTGCCGTTGCGGGCGGCGAGTTCGCGCGCTTCCTTGAAGGCGCGGACGTTGAAGCCGATGACGATGGCATCCGAGGCTTCCGCGAGGGTCACGTCGGATTCGGTGATACCACCGACGCCGGCATGCACCAGGCGGGCGCTGACTTCATCGTTACCGGCCTTTTCCAGCGCGCCTGCGATCGCCTCGACGGAGCCCTGCACGTCACCCTTGATGACGAGCGGGAATTCCTTGCGCTCTGCGCCTTCCTTGAGGTCGCGCATCATGTCCGCGAGCGAGCGGCTGGTGCCGCCGGTCCGCGCGGCCATGAGATCGCGCTTGCGGCGCGACCGGTATTCCGTGACTTCGCGGGCGCGCGCCTCGTTCTCGACCACGGCGACGCGGTCGCCGGCCTCCGGTGTGCCGTTGAATCCGAGGATCTCCGCCGGCATGGACGGTCCGGCCTCGTCGACCTTCTCACCCTTGTCGTTGATCAGGGCGCGCACGCGGCCCCATTCGGCGCCCGCCACGACGATATCGCCGGTCTTCAGCGTACCGCGCTGCACGAGAACGGTGGCCACGGGACCACGCCCGCGATCGAGCTTGGCTTCGATCACCGTCCCCTCTGCGGGACGATCCGGGTTGGCCTTGAGATCGAGGATCTCGGCCTGGAGCTGCAAACCTTCCAGCAGGGTTCCCAGGCCGTCCCCATTCTTGGCCGAGACTTCGAATTCGAGAGTCTCGCCACCCATGGACTCGACCTGGATGTCGTGCTGGAGCAGTTCCGTGCGCACACGCTGCGGATCGGCCTCGGGCTTGTCGATCTTGTTGATCGCCACCACGATGGGGACACCAGCGGCCTTGGCGTGGCTGATCGCCTCGATGGTCTGGGGCATGACGCCGTCATCGGCGGCCACGACCAGCACCACGATATCGGTGACCTGGGCACCGCGGGCACGCATCGCCGTGAAGGCGGCGTGGCCGGGCGTATCGACGAAGGCGACCTTGCCGCCACTCGGGCTCGTCACCTGATAGGCACCGATATGCTGGGTGATGCCGCCGGCCTCGCCCGAGACCACGCTGGTCTTGCGGATGGCGTCGAGCAGCGAGGTCTTGCCGTGATCGACATGGCCCATGATGGTGACGACCGGTGGCCGCGTGCGCAGCACCTCCGGGGCATCGGCATCGTCGAACAGGCCTTCCTCCACGTCGGATTCGGCCACGCGCTTGACCGTGTGACCCATTTCCTCGGCCACCAGCTGCGCGGTATCGGCATCGATCACATCGGTGATCTTGTGCATCGCACCCTGCTTCATCAGCAGGCGGATCACGTCGACGCCGCGTTCGGCCATGCGGTTGGCGAGTTCCTGGATGGTGATCGTCTCCGGGACGATGACCTCACGCGCGATCTTCTCCTTGGGCTCGGAAGAGCCCTTGCCCGTCAGGCGCTGCATGCGGCGACGGAAGGAGGCGACCGAACGGGTACGCTCGTCATCACCCGAAAGCGCCTTGGTGACCGTCAGGCGGCCTTTGCGGCGATCGTCGGCGCCCTTGGGGGCCTTCGGTGCGGCCGGAACCTTCGCGGCGCCCTTGCGACCACCGCGCGGAGCGTCGTCTTCCTCTGCGGCACGCGCACGGGCAGGTGAGGGCTTGGCGGCAGGGCGGGTCGTTTCCTTGGTCGCCGCCTTGCCGCTTTCTGCAGCCTTGCCGGCTTCTCCAGACTTGGCGTCGACAGATTTCTCCGCCGGCTTTTCTGGTGCAGGCTCGGGCTTTGCCAGATCGTCGAGGCTCGGCGGCTTGCGCATGTCACGCATGGGCCGCGCAGAAGCCTGAGCCGACTCCGCAGGCTCGGGCGCGGCGGGTGCGGCCTTCTCGGCAGCAGGCGCGGCCTGAGACGTATCGGCCTTGGCGGTTGCAGCAGATTTCGCGCTTTCCGCAGCCTCTGCCTCCTGACGCTGACGCGCCTCTTCCTCGGCCTTGCGCGCTGCCTCGGCCTCGGCCCTGGCGCGTGCCTCCGCCTCAATGCGGGCGCGCTCTTCCGCCTCACGGCGCTGGCGATCCTCTTCCTCGCGGCGTTTGGCATCGGCGAGCGCTGCCGCACGGGCATCGATCTCGCTTTCGCTCAGCGTGCGCAGGACGACACCGCCGCCGCGTCCGGGACGCGCCGGCTGGCGCGGCGGAGCAGATTCGCGCGACGAGACGGGCTTCGTCGCAGACGGGCCCGGCGCAGAAGTACGGGCCGCCTCTTTCGGGGCGTCCTTGCCGGCATCCTTGCCGGCATCCCTGGCACCATCCTTGACGGTCTCGCCGGGGCCGACGCTACGCCGTTTGACCTTCTCGACCACGACCTGCTTGGTGCGGCCATGGGAGAAGCTCTGGCGAACCGTTCCTTGCTCGCCACGGCGCTTGAGGGTCAGCGTCTTGGGGGACGAAACCTGAAGAGTCTTGTCGCCCGGGTTCTTCGTATCAGACATTCCGCTCACAATCCTGCGGGTTCGTTATCATCAGGGCTGCGCTCCTCCTCATGAGGGGCGTCAGACATGGCGATGGATCCGCGAAACACGCATAGCCGTCGCCAGCGCTCCAGAAAGCCTCGGCTCCCGGCGCCCGCGACGAGGGCTGCATGTATCACACGAGACCGGCCTAAAGCCAAATCCAAATCGTCACCGGAGAGAAAATCGATCACGGGGATCGTTTCCGCACCGTCACCGAGGCACCGTCGCAGCGCCTGTGCGAGTTTGCGACGCCCGTCCGCAGCAGCTTCCGCCGCATGGATGAGCACCACCACGTCACCGGATGCGATCGCGCCTTCCACCTTGTGGAAGCCCGTGACCACGCATCCGGCCTTGTTGGCCAGGGCGAGAGCCTGGCGAAGATCAATGGCGAGATCGGCCTCGATGCGGTCGGCCAGATCGGTCGGCGCATTCACCGAAGCCTTGAAGGCGCGGGCGAACGCCTTGCGCCGCAAGGCCGCCTCGACCGCATCGCGTCGGGCGCTGACCCAGGCGCCACGCCCGGGCAGACGCTCTTTCAGATCGGGAACGACATCGCCCTGCGGGCTCACCGCGAAGCGGATGAGCTCGTCGGGTTCGCGCACCTCGCGGGTGGCGATACAGGTTCGACGTTGTTCACGACGCGGCACGCAAGCGCCTCCCTCACCGCCTTGCGGCGGCCCTTGGTCATCATGACCGGACAGGCCCGGAAGGGCCCGCTCACCGGTCCGTTTCCACATTCTCTCCGGCGGGGAGAACAGTATCGTCCGCAGCCGTCGCGGCTGCCTCCGTCACCTCTTCCGCCCCGCCTTCATCACCTTCGACGGTCTCGACCTCCTCGGTTGGCGCGTCGATCCAGCCGGCACGGATGCGGGCTTCCATGATCATGCCTTCGGCATCAGCGCGCGACAGATCGAACCCGTCGAGGAAGCCGGCATGGCGCACGGCTTCGGCACCGCGACCTTCCGTATAGCCGACGAGATCATCGGTTGCACATCCGGCAAAGTCCTCGATGTTCTTGACATCGTTCCCGCCCAAAGCAACCAGCATTGCCGTGGTGATGCCGTCGATCTCGCGCAGTTCGTCGGCAACACCAAGCTCGCGGCGTTTGGCGTCGTTCTCTTCCTCGATCCGCTCGAGATATTCCCGTGCGCGGGTCTGGATTTCCTGCGCGGTCTCCTCGTCGAAGCCCTCGATATTGGCCACCTCGTCGACCTCGACATAGGCGATTTCCTCAATTGAGCGGAAACCTTCCGAGGCGAGCAGCTGGCCGACCACCTCGTCGACGTCGAGCGCCTCCATGAACAATTCGGAGCGCTCGTTGAATTCCTTCTGACGGCGCTCGGATTCCTCGGCTTCGGTCAGGATGTCGATATCCCAGCCGGTGAGCTGCGAGGCGAGGCGCACATTCTGACCGCGCCGGCCGATGGCGAGGGAGAGCTGCTCGTCGGGCACGACCACCTCGATACGCTCGCTGTCCTCGTCGAGCACGACCTTGACGACTTCCGCCGGCTGGAGCGCGTTGACGATGAAGGTCGCCTCGTCCTCGGACCAGGGGATGATGTCGATCTTCTCGCCCTGCAATTCGCCGACCACGGCCTGCACGCGCGAGCCGCGCATGCCGACGCAGGCGCCGACCGGGTCGATCGAGGAATCGCGCGAGATCACGGCGATCTTGGCGCGCGAGCCCGGATCACGGGCCACGGCCTTGATGGTGACGACGTTGTCGTAGATCTCGGGCACTTCCTGGCCGAAAAGCTTGGCCATGAATTGCGGATGCGTGCGCGACAGGAAGATCTGCGGCCCGCGTGTCTCGCGGCGCACGTCGTAGAGATAGGCACGGATGCGGTCGCCCGGGCGGAAGGTCTCGCGCGGGATCAGATCGTCGCGGCGCACGATCGCCTCGGCCCGGCCGAGATCGACGATGACATTGCCGTATTCGACGCGCTTGACCTGGCCGTTGATGATCTCGCCGACGCGATCCTTGAATTCCTCGTATTGCCGGTCCCGCTCGGCATCGCGCACCTTCTGCACGATGACCTGCTTGGCCGATTGCGCCGAGATACGCCCGAAATCAAAAGGCGGCAGCGTCTCGGCGATGAAGTCGCCGACCAGCGCACCCGGGTTGCGATGGCGGGCATCCTCGAGCGAAATCTCGATGGCCGGATTGTCGACCTCCTCGACCACCTGCAGGAGCCGCGACAGGGCGATCTCGCCGGTGCGCGGATTGATCTCGGCGCGGACCTCGGTCTCGCTGCCGTAGCGGGCGCGGGCGGCCTTCTGGATCGCGTCCTCCATCGCGGCGAGCACGATCTGGCGGTCGATGACCTTTTCACGCGCGACCGCATCGGCGATCTGCAGAAGTTCAAGCCTGTTGGCGCTGATGGCCATCGAGGTCACTCCTTCGTGGACTTGCTGGCGTTGTCGTTATCGGGACGATCCGGCATCTCGGTCGCATCATCCGTCTCGGAGCCGTCGTTGCCGGCGGCGTCGAATTCTTCGGTTTCATCCGCGTCATCGGCGGTCGGAGCCGTGCCCCGGCGCAGCGATTCGCGAATCAGATCATCCGTCAGGACCAGCCGTGCCTCGCCGATATCGCCGATCGGCAGGCGCGCCAGCGGATCCGCCCCCTCGGGCGCATCGGGCAGGCGAATCACTGCGGTTGCCCCTTCTGCGCCCTCGATCATGCCGCGATAGCGCTTGCGGCCCTCGATCGGCACGGCCATCTCGACCTTCGCCTCGTAACCCGCCCAGCGGGTGAAGTCCTGCGGACGCACCAGCGGGCGATCGATACCCGGCGAGGAGATTTCCAGATGATACGCGCGATCGATCGGATCGTCCACGTCGAGCGCAGGCGACACCGCATGGCTCACGGTCTCGCAATCGGAGACGCTCA
>NZ_DATGCW010000380.1:0-6139 GCF_035311605.1 Saliniramus sp. | reverse complement strand
ACAGCGCAGACCATCTCGCCGAGATGGAAGCCGGGCTCGAAGGGCGCGACCTGCTGCATCAGATTGTCGATCAGCCCCTGCCCCGTGACCACCGGGAAGGCGGGAATGTCATAGATCGGCTTCTCGGGATAGAGCTCGGCGCATTGCCCGCCGATCTTGGGCAGGATGTCGATCACATGCGCCTCGATATCGAGCAGGCCGAGCTCGAACACGGCGAAGAGGCCGACCGGCCCCGCCCCGATGATCACCACATCCGTCTCGATCGGCGCAGGCGCCTCACCCTGCATGCCGAGCCCCGCATCTCCGCTCATCCGGATACCCTCATATCTCGCCGCGCCACAAAACGCGCCCGCGCTGGGGCATGAAGTGGCGGATCGGGCCGGCAATTGCAAGCGGGCGCGACGCCGCGCCGGTGGCGGGCAGACAGATATTGCGCGGAGACATGCGGCACCGCGAGATACAATCGGGAGATGATAAATTCGCGCATCAAGCAAAGAATTATCCAACTCAAGAATGAAAATGCTTCTTGATCAGATGTCGATGAATTCTTTTGATTGCTAATTTCAATATATACAATTTATGATAAAAATCATGATCTTTTCTCTTGATTCGCCTCTGACGGTTCCAGACCCTGGATGATCAATTTCGTTCTCCCGATCTTCGCCGTCATTCTGACGGGATACCTTTTCGCCCGCACCCGCGTCATCGACAAGGCGGGGACGCGGCTCCTCAACGATTACGTACTCTTCGTCGCCCTCCCGGCCCTGCTCTTCATCGCCGTGGCACGGGCCGATCCGGCGGAACTGCGGCAATGGGACTTCATGGGCGCCACGCTGATCGGCATCGCCGTCGCCTTCATCGCGGGCCTGATCGCAATCCGCGCGACCGGCGTGCGCTGGCCCGCAGCGACGATCCCCGCCATGGCAGCTTCCTACGGCACGACCGGATATATGGGCGTCCCGCTGGTCATCGCGGTTCTGGGCGCCCCGGCTGCGGTGCCGGCCGCGATCGCGACGATCCTGCACAACATCCCCGTCATCATCGCCGTGATTCTCGCCCATGACCTGTTCGCGCAGCGCGACCGGAACGGCGCGGGAGGCGGGCTCGCGGCGATCGGCGGCGCGTTGAAGACGACGCTGACCAATCCGCTGACCGTCGCCGTCGTCGCCGGCGCAATCGTCTCGATCACCGGCCTGCCCCTCCCGGAAGGCGTTGCACGCTTTGCCGATTTCCTCGGCGCGGCGGCGGGCCCCTCGGCCCTGTTCGCCCTCGGGCTCGGCCTCGCCCAGCTCGATGCGGCCAAATTGCGCGATCTCGGGCGCGTCTTCGCCATCCTGCCGCTGATCGCCATCAAGGTCCTGCTTCAGCCACTCGTGACCCTGCTCGCGGGGCTCTATCTGTTCGGGATGGAGCTGCGCGATCTCTGGTTCGTTTGCGCCTTGGTGATGGCCGCCCAGCCGATCGGCGCCGGGGTCTTCGTCTTTGCGGCGAAATACGATTATTTCGAAGACGAGACGACCATCGCGATCATCGTCTCGCTGCTCGTCACTCTGATCAGCCTGCCGCTGCTGCTGGCCTGGCTGGTCGTCGCCTGAGCGCATTCGAAAGCAGGTGGCGAGGGTCACGATCGCCCCGGTGCGGCACGCCGGCAACGCGCGACCGCCGGATGTCGCCGGGCGGCCCGGCGGCGCTTTACCGCCATCACCATCCTGCGTAAGAATTGCGCCGGATGGTCGCTCCGATTCCCGGGATGCGGCGTGCCGGTGGGTATCGGGGGCGGATTTGCCGGGTCATTCCTTGCATGGATACGGGCTGAGACCCTCTGCATCCGGCGCGGTTGCGCGATCAGGCCGCATGGCGAGGCGCCTGTCGCGCCTCATCGGCTGCCTCGCCCTGATGCTCGCGATCAGCGGCTGCGCGACCCGCGATACCGGGCCGATCAACGTCTTCACCCCGCAGGTGACGCAGGTCTCGTCGCATTTCATCAATGATTTCGGCGATGACGGCGCGCTTGTCGTCGGCGTCTCCTTCTCCGGTGGCGGGATGCGCGCGGCGGCTTTTGCGCATGGCGTGTTGAGCGCCCTCGACGAGACGGTGATCGACGAGGAGCCGCGCCGGCGCAAGGTGACCGACAGTATCCGCATGGTCTCGGGCACCTCCGGCGGAGCCGTAACGGCAGCCTATTTCGGCTATCGCGGACCGGGCGAATTCCACGATTTCCGTGAGCGGTTTCTCGCACAGGATATCGAGGCCACTCTGCGCACCAGCATGGCCGCGCCGGGCAACCTGATCCGCGCCTGGCAAGGCGGCGTGAACGACCGCAGCGGCTTCGCCGACTGGCTCGACGGCAACCTGTTCGACGGCACGACCTATGCGCATTTCAACCATGATCGCGCGCCGGAAATCTGGCTGACAGCCTCGGATATCTATAACGGCGTGCCCTTCATCTTCACCCATGACACCTTCGCCGCCCTGTGCAGCGACCTCGACCAGGTGCGCATCGCCGATGCGGTCGCCGCCTCAGCCGCTTTCCCCGTATCCTTCGCGCCGATCGACGTCGCGGCGAACGGTCCGGATTGCGGCTATGCCAGGCCGTCCTGGCTCACCCGCGCCATCGACGATCCCCACGCCTCGCTGCGGCTGCGGGCGCATGCCGAGGCGCTGGGCACATACCGCGAGGATGACCGGCTTGCGACGGTGCGCCTTCTCGATGGCGGGCTGACCGACAATATCGGCGTGACCGGGTTCGCGCTGGAACGCGCGAGCGCCGATACGCCCTTCGGGCCGCTGACGGCAGAGCAGGCGGTGAAGCTGCAAAAGCTGCTCTTCATCGTCACCGATGCCGGCAAGGCGCCGGCGCCGGAATGGGGCATGCGTGAGCGCGGCCCGGGGCTCGCCGAACTCGTCCCCGCCCTGTCGCATACCGCGATCAGCTCGTCCGTGCGCAAGGGTTTCGACGCGCTGGCCATGGCCGTGCGCGCATGGCAGGAGGAGATCATCCGCTTCCGCTGCAGCCTCTCGACGCGCGAGGTCGCGCGGCTGCGCGGCAGCACGGCGGGCTGGGATTGCCGCGACGTGAACATCACGGTGGAACTGCTCTCCTTCCGCGATCTCGAACCGGAATTCCAGCGCGAACTCAACCGCGTACCGACACGGCTGACGCTGGATAGCGACCAGGTCGATCTCGTCGTCGAGGCGGGGCAGCGCGCGGTGCGCGAGAACCGCGCCATCCGCGAAGCCGTCAACCGTATCCGCCGCAATGCGGGGGTGCCCGGTGCGCCCTGGCCGGGATACTGATTCAGCGTATCTTGAATATTTTCCTATGATACCTATCTGTCCCGAGTAATGCATGCGGAGGACATGATACGCGCCGAGATACCATCTCCGATAATCATCACCGCGCGAGCTTGCGCCTGAAATCCGACATCGCCGGAATCATGGCACGCCTCGCCCTCTCGCGGCTGACGGCGAGTCTGCGCGAAACGGTGCCGGACCATGCAAGCGCCGCGATGGCCGATCCGCTGCTCCCGAAGCACTGGCGCACACAGCCGCGCGTGCCGGCGGGGTCTCCGGATGGCGGGCAATGGACATCCGGCGGTGGCGGCGGGGCGCGTGTGGAGCGTGTGAGTCGCACGCCGCGCCGGAATAATCAGTATTGCTGAAATTCATACACTGAAAGGCGACGCTTCCATCTCTCTGAAAAACGTGGTAATTTTCTCTTCCAAGTCGACATTAACGTTAAGATCGATGTATGCTTTATCTTTTTCTATAAAATTGTCCGACGCATAGAGGGCGCCGTTTTCATCCAGATAGACGGAATGCGTACCGGGCTTTATTTCATCAATGACGCTGGTTCCGGGGATGCGCCCCGATATCGGGAACGCGCGGGTTATCGCTTCCGCTGTTAGGCGGATGGCGTCAAGCTGGCTATTCGCTCGATGCGTCAAATAAGGTTCAACGGACCTTCCACGGGCAGCGATCAGAGTACGCGCCGCAACATCAATTAATGGAACCAACTCGCCTTCAGTTTCGGCCACCTGATTCTGTGTCGGTTTACTTTTGAGGTTTTGGTTATCTTTGCGACGCCGCCATGCCCACCATTCAGCAATTACATAGACGACAAGGCCAAGAACGGCGAGCACCAGCATAAAATCTAGAAGCCATGGCGGAAGATCCGGCCACTTTTGGGGGATGCCGATCATGAGCAGTTCCCAACAAAAAAAGGCGATTCGTTGCAGTATGTTCATAGTTGGAACCTTGCCTCACTACGCGCCTTTTGTGGAGGCGCAGTCGCGTCACGCACCTTGGTGCATATCAGACATGAGGCTGGAACAACCCGCAAAATCGTTGAGCGGCAGCGCGAAAGCACCTCATCCTGCATTGGAGACGGTGTATAAAGATAACTCGTTGGTAGTACATCTCCTATTGCAGTAGCGCGCGCCGGATCGAGCAGCCGATGGGCCGGGGCGAGGTCTATCTGAGGCCGGACGGCGTCTCGGTGAATGTGCGCTACAGCCGGGGAAGCAATGGCCTGACGCTCGATATAGGCTGGCCGCGCGGCACGGAGCCGCGCATTTGGAAGATTCATTTCCAAAGTCGCATTGACTGGAAGGGATTACGCCTGATGACAAAATCCTACGCTTTGAGCGATTATGCTTCTATCTCGCATCCCGGGATAGGACGTCATGCCGTCAGGGACGTGATATTCCAGAAGATGGAAATAAAAAAGCCGATTGAGGGGATAACCTTCAAGGAATTATGCGTGCGTCTGCTCGATGACTGGGATTCGAAATTCCCTCGCAACCTCAATCATCTCACGCGTGAGCTCGATTCCGGTTTTCGTTTCGAAGGCCAAGAGCTCGTCGAGGCCAAGCTCTACCTGCTCACCGTCCTGATCGGCCACGGCATGGTGCCGATGACCTATGGCTACGGGGATTACGAATACGATCCGGAATACGCCTATGGCGAAACCCCGCAGGAGATCATCGACAACCTGCATGCCGATTGGTGCGCGCGCGAGCTCGACACGCCCGACATGCCCGCGCTGATGCTCGGATGGGAGCGCGAATGCGGCGGGTTCTATCCGGATGGTGAGGAGGCGAACGGAACGGCCGGCGCCTGATCACCGCCGCCCGAACAGGCGTTCGATATCGCTGCGTTTGAGCGCGACATAGGTCGGGCGGCCGTGATTGCACTGGCCGGAGAGCGGCGTCGCCTCCATTTCCCGCAGGAGCGCATCCATCTCCTGCGGGCGCAGACGCCGCCCGGCGCGGATCGAGCCGTGGCAGGAAATGCGCGAGAGCACCGCATCGAGCCGGCGCGTCAGCGGCGCCGCCTCGCCGGTCTCGGCCAGCGCATCGGCCACGTCGCGCACAAGCGCCGCGAGATCGCCCTCGGCGAGCGCAGCCGGCACCTCGCGCAGCGCGACGGCATCGGGGCCAAACGGTTCGAGCACGAGCCCGAGTTCCGCAAGCGCCTCCGCAGCATCCCCCAGACGCGCGACGTCGAGCGGATCAAGCTCGACGATCTCGGGGATGAGCAGGATCTGGCGCGCGATGCCGCTTTCCGCCCGCTCGCGCTTGAGGCGCTCATAAACGAGACGCTCATGGGCGGCATGCTGGTCGACGATCACGATACCGTCGTGGGTCTGCGCGACGATATAGGTTTCATGCAGTTGCGCACGCGCCGCACCCAGCGGATAGGCCTCGCGGGCGAGCGCGTCGGCATCCTCCTCCGTTTGAAGATCCGCCCCGGCGATGGCCTCCTGCCGCGCATCCGCTCCCGGCGCGAAGGCCTCGAACGCGGCCTGCCCCGCTTCGGCGAAGCCGGCCACGCCTTCATGCGGCGCCTGCCAGCTCTGCGCGAGAGAAGCTCCCCCATGATAAGCGCCTGCATGCGGGCGCGGCGGCGGGGTGAAGCCGCGCGCGCCGTATCCGCCGCTGTAACCACCGCCATGCACGCGCATCGCGCCGAGCATCTCCGTGCCGCCTGTCGTCGCCGCGCGATGGCCGGCGCGCGCGAGCGCGTCGCGGATTGCTGATACGACCAGCGAGCGGATCAACCCCGGTTCCCGGAAGCGGACCTCGGTCTTGGCCGGATGGACGTTGACGTCGACGATGGCAGGGTCGCAATCAATGAA
>NZ_DATGCW010000379.1:0-7029 GCF_035311605.1 Saliniramus sp. | reverse complement strand
TTAATCCTTCATTGACTCTCTGCCCCATCCCCGCAACCATGCATCGCAGGTTCACAAGTGACGCATGCAGGGGAAAGCGACATGGCGGAGGGAATCGGTAATACGTCCTCGGTGACGACCGACACCACGTCGGCAATGCTGGAACAATTGTCCAGCGTCGTCGCGCAGAATCAGGCCTTTCAATCGGCCATGCGTACGGCGGATAATATCAACACCCAGGAATCGATGAAGACCAGCCTCACGATCAATGCCAATACCGGGCAGCGCAAGGGGCTCGATACCTCCGTCGAAGCGCAGAACCAGGATTTCGCCAAGCGTCCGCAGGGCATCCAGATGCTCTATCGTCAGTAAGCGCAACCAGCGGGTGATCTCTCATGTCTGGTGGTGTGCTCTCTTCCGGATCCTTCGCAGGCGCGAACCCGAGCTATCTGGCTGAACTCCGGACGCGTCCGGTCCACGGGCCGCCTGAACCGACGAGGCCGGCCCCGGGAGCCCCGTCGCAACCCGCCACGCCCGCCCCGGCACCGGGGACGGGCTCTTCGGCTGCCGATGAAGCGCGCGCGCAAGTCGCGCGCGACCGTGCCGTCTTCCGCGAGGCGATGGGCCTCGCCACGCAGGGCATCGGTTTTACCGAGGCCCTTCCCAGGGCACACGAATCCCCCTCCCGCGCGGTCGCGCGAAAGCTCCCCGGCTCTCCCGAGAATCCCAACGCGGTGATGAAGGAAGTGCGCGCCGATATGGAAGCCTGGGAAGAACGCCGCGAGGCCAACCGCAAACTCATGCAGCAGCTCGACGCGATGGTCTATCGCAGCTGAGGCGACAGGCTTCAGGGTGAGGCGTCGTTACGCGGGGGCGGTGCGGGAGGTGCCGCGGGCTGATCAGGTGCCGCGTCATCCGAAGCCGCGTCCCCGCCCGCGCCGTCCTCCGGCAATTCGTGGCGCATCAGAAGCGGCGTCTGCGCCAGCGCGAAGACGATGGTGATCGGCATGATGCCGAAGACCTTGAAGCTCACCCAGAAATCCGTCGTCTGTGTCCGCCAGACCACCTCGTTGACCGCCGCCAGGAAAAAGAAGAACAGCCCCCAGCGGAAGGTGAGCTTGTGCCAGCCCTCATCCGTGAGCTTGAAGACCGAATCGAGCACCACCGTCAGAAGCGGCTTGCCGAAATACAGCCCCACCAGCAGCACGATCCCAAACAGGGTGTTCACGATGGTCGGTTTGAGCTTGATGAAGAGCTCGTCCTGCAAGAGCAGCGTCAGCCCGCCGAAGACGACGACAACAACGGCGGATACCAGTGGCATCACCGGCAGCTTTCGCACCAGCGCGTAATGGATCGCAAGCGCAATCACGGTTGCCACGGTGAACACCGCCGTCGCCGCGAAGATATCGCCGCGCTGGTTGACGAAGAAGAAGATGACGAGCGGTCCCATCTCGAGCGCGAGCTTGAGCAGCGGGTTCAGCGGTGCCGGATGGGCGGTGTCTTCGGTGCGGATCATGCGCGCATCTCTAGCCCGTCCGGGCGCGCGAGGAAAGGGGCGCGCAGGCATGCGTGATCACGGCTGCGCGATGCGTCCGGGTTTCAGCCGGATGCCTCCGCCCCGGCGTCTTCGTCCGGCTTGCGACGCAGGCTTTCCGGCGCCGGGTCGGTGATCAGATCCGCTGCGGTGACGCCGAGCGCGCCAGCGAGCTTCTCGATCAGATCGACGGAAGGGTTGCGCAGGCCGCGCTCGATTCCCGAGACATAGGTGCGATCAACGCCGGACTCGCCGGCAAGCACCTCCTGCGACAGCTTCAGGCGATTGCGGGCGAGCCGAAGGTTGCGACCGAGGATCTGTCTGAGGCGGCTCATGCCCGATGCAAGCGCCAGTTTGTTGACCAAAGGTCTACAGATTCAACGTCACATTTCGCTTGTTGTGATGATCTGTAGACTATAGTCATCACGAATGAGCGATCCCTGCCTGATTCCCGTTGTAGCGGCACTGTTTCTTGGTGCAATTCTTCCGGGTGCCGTGCTGCTCATCATGAGTAGTGCCCTCAAGCGCAGATTGCAACGCTGTGACCCTGCGCGTATCGAGATACTCGCCGGGCGCTACCGCGCGCGTTTCGGTTCGCGCGCCGAACAGGTCGTACGCGTGCAGATCCAGGGCGCGCGTCTATGCGAGGATGCGCGCAGCGCCCGTCTGCTGCGGGCCATAAAGGCGCGCCTCGAGACGGGGTGAACGCGTCTTCGATCGGGCGCGACTTCATGCATGCGTGGAATTCTACGCAGCGCCCGGGCGGTTTGCCCCGTGGACCGCCGCGCTCACCATGGCGATGATGGTGGGTAAGCAACAGGAGCCGACCATGACACATCCATCCGGCATACCCCACGATCTCAATCTGACCGAGGAGCGCCCCACCTTCGTGACGCATCTCGAATGCGCCATGACCGGCGAGGTCTACGAGGCGGATACGCCGCACAATCTCTCGCGCGTCGGGCGCCCGCTGCTGGTGCGCTACGATCTCGACGGTGTGCGCAAGGCGCTCGACAAGGCTGCGCTCACTGCTCGCCCGCAGGATCTGTGGCGGTATCGCGAATTGCTGCCCGTGCGCCGCAACGCGGATATCGTCAGCCTCGGCGAGAATTTCACACCGCTCGTGCCCCTGCCGCGCCTGTCGGAGAAGCTCGGCGGTGGCGAGATTCTGGTCAAGGAGGAGGGACGCCTGCCCACCGGTTCGTTCAAGGCACGCGGCCTCGTCATGGCCGTCTCCATGGCCAAAGCATTCGGCATCGGCCATATCGCCATGCCCACCAACGGCAACGCGGGTGCTGCCCTCTCCGCCTATGCGACGCGCGCGGGCATCCGCACCACGGTGTTCTGCCCCGAGGATACGCCGGAGGTGAACATTTCCGAGATCGCCCTGCAGGGATCCGACGTCTACCGCGTCAACGGTCTGATCGACGATTGCGGCAAGATCGTCGGCCAGGGCAAGGAGGAAGCCGGCTGGTTCGATTTCTCGACGCTGAAGGAGCCCTACCGGATCGAGGGCAAGAAGACGATGGGGCTGGAACTCGCCGAGCAGCTCGGTTGGGAGGTTCCCGATGCGATCTTCTATCCCACCGGCGGCGGCACCGGCCTGATCGGCATGTGGAAGGCCTTCGACGAACTGGAGAAGATCGGCTTCATCGGATCGAAGCGCCCGCGCATGATCGCGGTCCAGGCCGAGGGCTGCGCACCGATCGTCAAGGCCTACGAGGCGGGCGAGGAGCACGCCCCGCGCTGGGAGGATGCGCAGACCATCGCCTGGGGCGTGCGTGTGCCGCAGGCCGTCGGCGATTTCCTGATCCTGCGCGCGGTGCGCGAGAGCGGCGGCTATGCCATGGCCGTCTCGGACGCCGAGATCACCGAAGGTCTCGCGGAAGTCGCGCAGACGGAGGGGCTGTTGCTCTGCCCGGAAGGCGCCGCGACCTGGGCGGCCTATAGACGCTCTCTCGCCGAGGGGCGGATCGGCAAGGATGAGCGGGTGATGCTGTTCAACTGCGCCACCGGGCTGAAATATCCGTTGCCGCGCGCCGAGCAGAGCCTCGACCGGCATCAGCCGATCGATTACGCGCGCTTCGGTTGAGAGCATCATTCCGTCAGGTGGATACCGGCTGACGGATAAAAATGATGCGCCAGAGAATGACTCAGAGCGGATCAGCTCTCGAGAGCCGACGCCACCGCCTCGATCGCCGCATCGGCCTTCGCCCCGTCCGGCCCGCCGGCCTGGGCCATGTCGGGGCGCCCGCCGCCGCCTTTGCCGCCGAGCGCGGCGGAGCCGGCGCGCACCAGCGTGACCGCATCGAAGCGCTCGGTCAGATCCTTGGTGACACCCACGACGATGCCGGCCTTGCCGTCTTCCGACACGCCGACAATGGTGACGATACCCGAGCCGATTTTGCGCTTGGCGTCGTCGGCGAGGCTCTTCAGATCCTTCATCTCGACGCCGGTGACGCTGCGGCCCAGGAATTTCACGCCGGCGATGTCGCGCACGGCCTCCGCCGCGCCGTCACCACCGCCACCGCCGAGCGCGAGCTGCTTGCGGGCTTCCGCGAGATCACGTTCGAGCTTGCGGCGCTCTTCGAGCAGGGAGGCGAGCCGGGTCGGGGCATCCTCGACGCTGGTCTTGAGCAGGCCGGCCATGCTGCGCAGGTTGCGGCTCTCACGGGTAAGGTGATCGCGCGCGGCATCACCGGTCAGCGCCTCGATCCGCCGCACGCCGGCCGATACCGCGCCTTCCCCAACGATCGAGACGAGGCCGATATCACCGGTGCGCCGGGCATGGGTGCCGCCGCACAATTCGATAGAGAACGGCTTAGCCGCGCCTTCCGGGGCAAACTCTTCCGGATAGCTGCCCATCGAGACGACGCGCACCTCGTCGCCGTATTTCTCGCCGAACAGGGCGCGCGCGCCGGATTCGATCGCCTCGTCCACCGCCATCAGCTTGGTGGTCACCGGGGCGTTCTGCAGCACCAGCGCATTGGTGATGCGCTCCACCTGCGCGAGCTCTTCGTCGCTCATCGGCTTGGGATGGCTGATATCGAAGCGCAGCCGCTCGGGTGCGACCAGCGAGCCTTTCTGGGCAACATGATCGCCCAGAACCAGCCGCAGGGCCTCGTGCAGCAGATGTGTCGCGGAATGGTTGGCGCGGATGGCGGCCCGGCGGGCGTGATCGACTGTGAGCTCGACCGGCTGGCCGCTGCGCAGCGAGCCTTCCTCCACGGTGACGTGATGCACGAAGAGATCGCCGAGCTTCTTTTCGGTCTGGGTCACGCGGGCGCGAATGCCCGGCGCGGTGATCGTGCCGGTATCACCGACCTGGCCGCCGGACTCGCCGTAGAACGGCGTCTGATTCAAGACGACGAGGCCGCTCTCGCCCGGGGCGAGCGCATCAACCTCCTCGCCTTGGCGCAACAGCGCGCGTACCACGCCTTCCGCCTTCTCGGTATCGTAGCCGAGGAAATCGGTGGCGCCGACGCGTTCGCGCACGCCGTACCAGACCGTTTCCGTCGCCGCCTCGCCGGAGCCGGCCCAGGCGGCGCGGGCGCGCTCGCGCTGGGCTTCCATGGCCGCCTCGAAGCCCGCGAGATCGACCGCGACACCGCGATTGCGCAGGGCGTCCTGGGTCAGATCGAGGGGGAAACCGTAGGTGTCGTAGAGCGTGAAGGCGGTCTCGCCGGGGAGCTCATCACCGCTGCCGAGCCCCTGCGCGGCTTCCTCGAGCAAGCCGAGCCCGCGCTCCAGTGTCTTGCGGAAGCGGCGCTCCTCGAGCAGCAAGGTCTCCTCGATCAGGCCTTCGGCGCGCACGAGTTCGGGGAAGGCCTGGCCCATTTCGCGCACGAGGGCGGGGACGAGCCGGTGCATCAGCGGGTCGCGGGAGCCGAGCAGCTGGGCATGGCGCATGGCGCGGCGCATGATCCGGCGCAGCACGTAGCCGCGTCCTTCGTTCGAGGGCAGCACCCCGTCAGCGACGAGGAAGGAGCAGGCGCGCAGATGATCGGCGATGACACGGTGCGAGGCGGATTGCGGGCCATCCGCATCGACATTGGTGAAATTCTCCACTTGCCCGATCAGGGCGCGCATCATGTCGGTGGCATAATTGTCGTGCGTGCCCTGGATCACGGCGGAAATGCGCTCGAGCCCCATGCCGGTATCGATCGAGGGGGAGGGCAGGTCGATCTGCTCGCCGCTCTCGAGTTGCTCGAACTGCATGAAGACGAGATTCCATATCTCGATGAAGCGGTCCCCGTCCTCGTCGGGCGAGCCGGGCGGGCCGCCGGGAATGTGGTCACCGTGATCATAGAAGATCTCCGAGCAGGGGCCGCAGGGGCCGGTATCGCCCATGCGCCAGAAATTGTCGTCGGAAGCGATACGGATGATCTTCGATTCGGGCAGGCCGGCAACCTTCTTCCACAGATCCGCCGCATCGTCGTCATCGGCATAGACGGTGACGAGGAGCTTGTCCTTCGGCAGGCCGAACTCCTGCGTCACCAGGTTCCAGGCGAGCTCGATCGCGAGCGGCTTGAAATAATCGCCGAACGAGAAATTCCCCAGCATCTCGAAGAAGGTGTGGTGGCGTGCGGTATAACCGACATTGTCGAGATCATTGTGCTTGCCGCCGGCGCGCACGCATTTCTGCGAAGTCACCGCACGCGAATAGGGCCGGTGCTCGACGCCGGTGAAGACGTTCTTGAACTGCACCATGCCCGCATTGGTGAACATTAGCGTCGGATCGTTGCGCGGCACGAGCGGGCTCGACGCCACGATCTCGTGACCGTGCTTGGCGAAATAGTTCAGGAATGCCGACCGGATTTCGTTTACGCCGCTCATGGAGACCCGTCTCTCTTTCCTCGCGCCCGCCGCGATTTTCTGGACGAGCGGGTTTTAGAGGGCGCGCAAGGGCTTGTCGAGAGAGGAGCGGTGTCTGGGTCGCAGGTGACCGGAAAAGCTGGCCCGCATGATTGACGAGGGCACTGCGCATTGGGCAAATGGAGCATGATTCACGCGTCGCTCTCGACGCCTGATCGCAACGATGCATACAAATTGCGGGAGTGCTACGTGGACGTCTATTTTTCTGCGGATATCGAGACGGATGGCCCGATTCCGGGGCCGTATTCCATGCTCTCCGTGGGCCTCGTCTTCGCCGGGCGTCACGACGGGACGCGTTTCATCGCGCCAGAAGATTATTCGGTTTCGATCTATCGCGAGTTCAAGCCGATTTCCGAGCAGTTCCAAGAGGAAGCACTCGCGGTCAATGGTCTCGATCGCGAGGGGCTGAAAGTCAGCGGGGCGCATCCGCGCGAAGCGATGGCGGAGATCGCAGCCTGGATCCGGGACGTCGCAGCGGGCGGCAAGCCTGTTTTGGTTGCTTATCCGCTCAGTTTCGACTGGACATGGCTATACTGGTACTTCATGAATTATCTCGACGATTCACCTTTCGGACATTCGCGATGCTTCGATATGAAGACGGCGATCGCATTCAAGCACGGCCTGCCGATCTCGCAGGCGGG
>NZ_DATGCW010000378.1:0-17549 GCF_035311605.1 Saliniramus sp. | reverse complement strand
CCTTGTGACCGCCGACCACGGCCTTCTGCGTGTAGCCCTTGCGACGATCGGGCATCTTTTCGCGTTCGCGGATGCGCTCGACACGCTCCACGACCCGCTCGACGATCTTCTCCGCCACCTGCGCGGCGCGCGCGGGGGCTGCGGATTCGAGCAGACGATCGACCGTGTCCGCCGCATCCTCGTCCTCATCCGCGTCATCCTCGATCAGCGCCGCATTGAGCGGCTGCGAGAGCTTTGAGCCGTCGCGATAGAGCGCGTTCGCCTTGAGCGCGAGTCGCCAGGAGAGCATGTAGGCGCTCTTGCAATCCTCGACCGTGGCATCGTTGGGCATGTTGATGGTCTTGGAGATCGCCCCCGAGATGAAGGGCTGCGCCGCCGCCATCATGCGGATATGGCTCTCCACCGAGAGATAGCGCTTGCCGACGCGCCCGCAGGGATTGGCGCAGTCGAAGACCGGGTAATGCTCCTCTTTCAGGTGCGGCGCACCTTCCAGCGTCATCGCCCCGCAGATATGGATATTGGCCGCGTCGATTTCGTCCTTCGTGAAGCCCAGATGCGCGAGCAGGTCGAATGAGGGATCGCTGAGCTTCTCCGCCGGGACCTTCAGCGTGTTGACGAGGAAATCCTCACCGATCGACCATTTGTTGAACACGAACTTGATGTCGAAGGCCGCCTTCATCCCGCCCTCGAGGGTGGCGATGATCTCGTCGGTGAAGCCCTTGGCCTTCAGGGTCTGTGGGTTGATGCCTGGCGCCTGCGCCATCGAACCATGGCCGAGCGCATAGACCTCGATCTCGGCGATCTCGTGCTCGCGATAGCCCAGCGTCCGCAGGGCGTCCGGCACGGCGCGGTTGATGATCTTGAAATAGCCGCCGCCGGCGAGCTTCTTGAACTTCACCAGCGCGAAGTCCGGCTCAATGCCCGTGGTATCGCAATCCATCACCAGGCCGATCGTACCGGTGGGCGCGATCACCGTCGCCTGCGCATTGCGATAGCCGTGCTTCTCACCAAGCGCGAGCGCCTCGTCCCAGGCGCGCTTGGCGCGCTCGACCAGGATCGGCTCCGGGCAGGAGGCGTGATCGAGGGCGACGGGGTTGACGTTGAGCGCCTCATAGCCGTCCGCCTCGCCATGGGCGGCGCGGCGATGGTTGCGCATCACCCGCAGCATGTGCTGCGCATTCGCCTCGTAGCCAGGGAACGGTCCGAGCTCGCGCGCCATCTCGGCGGAAGTGGCATAGGCCACGCCCGTCATGATCGCGGTGAGCGCGCCGCCGAGCGCGCGGCCCTCATCCGAATCGTAGGACAGGCCCATCGTCATCAAAAGACCGCCGATATTGGCGTATCCCAGACCCAGCGTGCGGTACTCATAGGAGAGCTGCGCAATCTCCTTGGAGGGGAACTGCGCCATGGTGACGGAGACTTCGAGCACCACGGTCCAGAGCCGGCAGAGATGCTCGTAGCCGCCGAAATCGAACTGCTTCGTCTCGCGATCATAGAATTGCAGCAGGTTTGCCGAGGCGAGATTGCAGGCCGTGTCGTCGAGGAACATGTATTCCGAGCACGGATTCGAGCCCCGGATCGGGCCCGATTCCGGGCAGGTATGCCAGTCGTTCATCGTCGTGTTGAAATGCAGGCCGGGATCCGCCGAAGCCCAGGCGGCGTGGCCGATCTTCTCCCAAAGGTCGCGCGCCTTCAGGGTACGCGCTGTCTTGCCGTCGGTTCGGCGGATCAGGTTCCACTCGCCATCCGCCTCGACGGCGCGCAGGAAATCGTCCTTCAGCGAGACGGAATTGTTCGAATTCTGGCCCGAAACCGTGAGATACGCCTCCGAATCCCAATCCGTGTCGTAGATGTCGAATGCGATATCCTTGTAGCCCTGCCTGGCGAACTGGATCACGCGCTTGATGTAGTTGTCGGGCACGAGCGCCTTGCGGGCGCGCTTGATCTCGCGCTTGAGGGCCGGGTTGCGCTCGGGATCGTAGCAGGCATCACCCGCCGCCTCGCAATTCACGCAGGCCTTCATCACCGCCTTGAGATGGCGGTTGCACAGCTTGGAGCCGGTGACGAGGGCGGCGACCTTTTGCTCCTCGCGCACCTTCCAGTCGATATAGGTCTCGATATCCGGGTGATCGACATCAACCACGACCATCTTGGCCGCGCGCCGCGTGGTACCGCCCGACTTGATCGCCCCGGCTGCCCGGTCGCCGATCTTGAGGAAGGACATCAGCCCCGAGGACTTGCCGCCGCCGGCAAGCTTCTCGCCCTCGCCGCGCAGCATCGAGAAGTTCGAGCCGGTGCCGGAGCCGTATTTGAACAGGCGCGCCTCGCGCACCCACAGATCCATGATCCCGCCCTCGTTGACGAGGTCGTCCTGCACGCCCTGGATGAAGCAGGCATGCGGCTGGGGATGCTCATAGGACGAGGTGGAACGCGTCAACTCACCCGTCTTGAAATCCACGTAGAAATGGCCTTGGCTCGGCCCGTCAATGCCATAGGCCCAGTGCAGGCCGGTATTGAACCATTGCGGCGAATTCGGCGCGACCATCTGCGAGGCCAGCATGAAGCGCAGCTCGTCGAAGAAGGCCTGGGCGTCGTCTTCGCTGGAGAAGTAGCCGCCCTTCCAGCCCCAGTAGGTCCAGCAGCCCGCCAACCGGTCGAAGACCTGCTTTGCAGAGGTCTCCGGGCCGTAGCGCTCCTCCTCCGGCAGTTTGGCGAGCGCCGTCTCGTCCGGCACCGAGCGCCACAGGAAGGAAGGAACGTCGTTCTCCTCGACCTTCTTCAGCGCCGCCGGCACCCCCGCCTTGCGGAAATACTTCTGCGCGAGCACGTCCGAGGCGACCTGGCTCCAGCTCTTGGGGACCTCGAAATTCTCGAGCTTGAAGACGGTCGAGCCGTCCGGGTTGCGGATCTCGCTGGTGGAGAGCCGGAAGGCAATGTCTGTATAAGGCGATTGCCCGGTGGTGGTGTAGCGCCGCTCGATCCGCATCTGTGTAGTCCCTTTGTCTGGCGTAACACCCTGATCGGCCTCGGATCAGGGAAAGCTTCGCCGGCCGCATGTTGCGGCTCTTGTCGCAATTTACTCTGTCTTGACGCTGATGGGCGGCTTTGGCGCCACCCTTGTTCTGCCCCGAATGCCCTGCGATGCCGGTCCCGAAAATGGTCTCACGAGCGCGCAGTCACTTATGCACACACCACTGGTGATGCACGACCGACAAGCCCTCGAAAACCCTTCCGAAAAACCACTCCGACCAGGCCCCGAGGCCCCGCCGCCGCATCCCGTACGGCATGTCCGGAAGCTATGCCCGACCCGCCCCACACGTCAAGAACTAGTGCTCGGTTCTTTTGCCGACGCTATATCTTGTGGAGATCGCCGGGATTGTGGATAAGCCGAAAACCCTGGCGTAACCCCTTTGAATCCCGACATGAATCGCATTCGACAGGGTGGGATAACACTTCCTTCACCATGCTGCGCAGGCGCAATAGATGTGGATGCGCAGGGGTCGGCGAGGGCATCCGGCAGGCCGTGCAGGGGCTCCCGTGCGGTCGAGAGATTCGCCGGAAGATTCGCCCAGACATTCGCCCGCCGCCCGATCAAGGTGACGATATCGGGAAACCGGAAGAAGGAAGGCCGGTGCGCTGCATGAAGGAGGTACCTTCCCTGCCCGGAACGGTATCCGGCAATATCGAGCCAGCCATGCAGCGCAATCTCCTCTCTTCCTCGCGGATGTACAGACCGCCGAGAGGGAAGTTCGGGCGCGCGCTTCAGGGGCCGTTCTGCCCTTGCGGGGCTAGCGTAATCGTGAGCTGCATCTGCTGGTGGTTGGGTTAGTCTGCGTGCGATTGCATGAATGGGAGGGCGCATGAGCCTGTCGTTACCCACGCGTCGCGGATTCATCGCGGCGACCGGCGTATTTTGCGCCTCCGCTGGCATTCCGGGCTTCGCTCATGCTCAGGGCGCGGCGCTCGCGATTCCCTTCGGGCCCGATCTGGCGCGGATGGGCTGGGAGCATATGACCTTCCGGCGCATCCCCACGACCGGTTACGTGGGCGCGGGGGAGCGTGAACTCGCCATCGAGGCGCGGGCGAGCTCGTCGCTGATCCATCGCACGCTGCCCGAGCCAGCTTTCGATGCGCGGGGCGCCTCATGGCGCTGGCGGGTGGATGAGGGCGTGCCGGCCACCGATCTGTCGCGGCGCGGCGGTGATGACCGGGCGATCGCGCTCTATTTCGCCTTTGCCCCGGAAAGCGCGCGCGCCTCCGCCGCCGCCGGGCGCACCAGCCTGCGCCGGCTGCTGCTTTCCGGAAGCGGCCAGATTCTCGTCTATGTCTGGGGCGGGGGCGAGCCACGCGGCACAATCGTGCCCAACCCCTATACACGCGGGCGCGGCGTCTACCTGATCCAGCGCCCGGCGAACACGCCGACCGGACAATGGCAGAACGAGAATGTCGATCTCGCAGGCGATTTCGCCCGCGCCTTCGGGCAGCCGCCCGGCATCCTCGTCGGCCTCGCCATCGCCTCGGATTCCGATGATGTCGACGGGATCAACCGCGCCCGCCTGGCCGATCTGACGCTCGCGGGTTGAGCGCCGGATCAGATCAGCGCGAAGCGGTCGACATCGACGAGGCCGCGATCAGAGATCTTGAGATGCGGGATCACCGGCAGCGGCAGGAAGGCGACCTGCAGGAAGGGCTCGGCCAGGGTCACGCCGAGGGCGCGCGCCTCCTCGCGCAGCGGGATCAGCGCGTCGCGGACCTGCTCGAAGGGCAAATCGCTCATCAGCCCGGCCACCGGTAGCGCGAGTTCGGCGCGCACCGCTCCGTCACAGGCCACGACGAAACCGCCGCCGATCTCGCCCAGGCGATTGACCGCGAGCGCCATATCGCGCGTATCGGCGCCCACCACCGTAATATTATGGCTGTCATGGCCGACGGAGGAAGCGATGGCGCCGCGCTTCATGCCGAAACCCTTGACGAAACCGCGCCCGATATTGCCGTTGCGCCCATGCCGCTCGACCACGCAGACACGCACGATGTCCTGATCCGTGTCGATGTCGAGAATGCCGTCAGTGAAGGGCAGCGTGGCCTCGAGATGCTGCGTGATGATCTGGCCCGGGATCACGCCGATCACCGGCTGCACTGCGGATTGCGCCCGCGCGATGAAATCGTCTGCGCTGACCGGCCGCGCCTTCATGCTCGACAGCCCGATCGGCGCGACCGCTTCGCGGGTGGCGAAAAGCGCGTCATCGACACGCCGCCCGGCGCTGAAGACTTCCCGCACATCGCATTGCGTGAGATCGCCGATCAGCACGATATCGGCGCGCCGCCCCGGCGCGATCATGCCGCGGTCATCGAGCCCGAAGGCACGCGCAGCGGTAAGCGAGGCGGCGCGGTAGACCGCGAGCGGCGGGCAGCCCAGCGTGATCGCGGTGCGGATCAGATGGTCGAGATGGCCCTCCTCGGCAATGTCCAGCGGGTTGCGGTCATCGGTGCAGAAGGCCAGAAACGGGCTGGTCGCCACGTCGAGCAGCGGGGCGAGCGCGTGCAGGTCCTTGGAGACCGAGCCCTCGCGGATCAGCACGGTCATGCCCTTGCGAATCTTCTCCAAAGCCTCCTCGGCGGTGGTCGCTTCATGCTCGGTGCGGATGCCGGCGGCAATATAGGCGTTAAGCCCCTCTCCCCGCAGGAGCGGCGCGTGCCCGTCGACATGGCGCCCGTCGAAAACCGCAAGCTTGTCGAGGCAGGCGGGATCGGCATTGATGATACCGGGAAAATTCATGAATTCGGCGAGCCCGATCACCTTGGGCGCATCGCGATAGCGCGCGAGCGCTGCGGCGTCGATCGCCGCACCGGCTGTCTCGAGATCGGTGGCGGGCACGCAGCTCGAGAGCTGCACGCGCAGATCCATGATGGTGCGATCGGCGCAGGCGAGGAAATAGTCAAACGCGTCGGTGCCAATCACATTGGCCATCTCGTGCGGATCGCAGATCGCGGTCGTGACCCCGTGCGGGAGCACGCAGCGGTCGAATTCGAGCGGCGTCACCAGCGAGGATTCGACATGCAGATGCGTATCGATGAAACCAGGCACGGCGATCAGCCCTTGCGCATCGAACAGCGTCTCGCCCTCGAAGCGGCCATAGGTCGCGACGATGGTATCGCCGCAGATGGCGATATCGGTCTCGGTCAGATCGCCGGTGACGAGATCGAACAGGCGTACATTGCGAATCACGGCGTTGGCGGGTTCCGTACCGGCACCTTGCAGGATACGCGCGCGGTTGCGTGTTTGTGACGATCCGTCTGCAATCATGATCCGCCCCGCTCTATCATTCAGCGCAGAGTGAAGCAGCGCCCGGGATTGTCAACGCGCGCATGTGGCAACCTGGGCCGACTCTCGTCAAATGCTGCGCGCGGTTCTATCTTCACGATGTGTGGTCAGGGCGATGAGGTGGGATGTGAGTGCTGAGGATTACGGCCTGCGCGAGGGCGAGGTGGCAGTCGATCTGCCCGAGGCATTCGATGCCGGGATCTATTTCATTGGGGAGATCGGCACGCCGTGGAAAACCCGCGCCGACTGCCCCAAGAACCCGGCGGAATCGGATGCGATCTGCACGATCCGGCTTGATTCGCGTTACGCGGCGGGGCTGAAGGATCTGGAGACCTGCTCGCATGTGATCGTGCTCTATTTCATGAACGAGGCGCGCCGCGACATCGTCCTCCAGCGTCCGCGCCATTACAGCACTGGCCGCGGTGTCTTCGCGCTGCGCAGCCCGGCGCGGCCCAATCCGATCGCGCTATCGGTGGCGCGGCTCGAAGCCGTCGAGGGCGACACCTTGCGCGTGCGCGGCCTTGATTGCCTCAACGGCACGCCGCTCGTCGATATCAAGCCCTATTTTGCGAGCATCGACGCCCGTCCCGAGGCGGTTGTCGGCTGGCGCCAGAGCGAGGGTCGGTAACGCGGCGCATCGCGGAGGGCCAGGCGCTCAACCTGCCCGAAGAAGTCGCACGCCGGCATCGCGTTCGAAGAGGTAGAGCAGGGCGCGCAGGGCGTCGCTGCGCGTGCCTTCAAGCTCGCGGTCGCGCTCCATGATCAGGCGGGCCTCGTCGCGGGCGACGGCGAGCAGATCGCCGTCGGTCTCGAGCCGTGCGAGCCTGAAGCCGGGCAGGCCGGACTGGCGCGATCCCAGCATCTCGCCCTCGCCGCGCAGGCGCAGATCCTCCTCGGCGATGCGGAAGCCGTCTTCCGTTTCGCGCATGATCTCGAGCCGCGCCTTGGCTGTCTCGCCGAGCGGGCCCTTGTAGAGCAGGAGGCAGGTGGAAGCGTCGGCACCGCGCCCGATGCGCCCGCGCAGCTGGTGCAACTGGGCGAGGCCGAAGCGCTCGGCATGCTCGATCACCATGATCGTTGCTTGCGGCACATCGACACCGACCTCGATCACCGTGGTCGAGACGAGGATTTTCGTCTCGCCGGCGATGAAACGCTCCATCGCCGCGTCTTTCTCGGGGCCCGGCAGCTTGCCGTGCACAAGGCCGACCGCATCGCCGTAGATGCGCCGCAGATCCTCCGCGCGCTCCTCGGCAGCTGCGAGGTCGAGCGCCTCGGATTCGCCGACCAGCGGGCAGACCCAGTAGACCCGCGCGCCGCCATCAAGCGCCCGCCCGATACTGCCGACGACTTCGCTCAGGCGTTCGAGCGAGATCAGCTTGGTGGCGATCGGTTTGCGCCCCGCGGGTTTCTCGTCGAGGACGGAGATGTCCATATCGCCGAAATGGGCCAGCGCCAGCGTGCGCGGGATCGGGGTCGCGGTCATGACGAGGACGTCCACCGCCTCGCCCTTGGCGCCGAGCGCCAGGCGCTGATGCACGCCGAAACGATGCTGCTCATCGACCACGGCGAGGCCGAGATCCTTGAAGATGACGTTCTCCTGAAACAGCGCATGCGTGCCGATGACGATGTCGATGCTGCCTGCGGCGAGCGCTTCGAGCACGGCGCGGCGTGCGCTCGCCTTGTCGCGCCCGGTGGTGAGCGCGATGCGCAGGCCCTGCGCTTCCACCATGGGTTTGAGGCGCTCGAAATGCTGGCGCGCGAGGATCTCCGTCGGCGCCATCATCGCCGCCTGCCGTCCGGCCTCCACGGCGCTTGCCATGGCGAGCAGGCCGACCACGGTCTTGCCCGCCCCGACATCACCCTGGAGCAGCCGCAGCATGCGCTTGTCCGAGACCATGTCCCCGCGGATTTCGGTAACGGCGCGAGCCTGCGCACCCGTCAGCGGGAAGGGCAGGGCCTTGGTGAAGGCCTCGACGAGGCGCCCGTCCCCGGCATTGGCGCGGCCCGGCTTGCGGCGCATGCGCGAGCGCACGATGGCGAGGGTGAGCTGGGAGGCGAGGAGCTCGTCATAGGCAAGCCGCCGCCGGGCGGGATTGCGCTCCAGCGCCTCGGCCTTCGCCGCATCCGCATCGGGCGGGCGGTGGAGCGTTGCGAGCGCATCGCGAAAGGCGGGGAAGCCGTTGCGCTGCATCCAGGCCGGATCCTGCCATTCGGGGAGCTCGGGAACGCGCTCCAGCGCGGCATTGGTAAAGCGCGCGATCAGCCGCGAGGTGAGCCCCTCGGTCTGGCCGTAGACGGGTTCGACGGTGGGCAGCTTGTCGGCCTCACGGGCATCGAGGATGCGATCGGGATGCACCATCTGGCGCCGCCCGTCCCATAATTCGATCTTGCCCGAGATGATCTTTTGTGCGCCCACCGGCAACAGGCCCTGGATGCGCTGGCGGGGCAGGTTGAAGAAGATCAGCGCAATATCGCCGGTCGCATCCTCGACGACGACGCGATACGGGGCTTTCGAGCGGTTGAGCGGGCCCGGCTGGTGATCGACCACCGTGACGGCGAGCGTCACCTGCTCGCCAACCGGTGCCTCGGCGATCGAGCCGCGCAGCCGCCGGTCGATCCCGCCGGTGGGAATGTGAAAAAGCAGATCCACGATCCGCGCCGGCTGGCCCTGGGCACCGACGAGCCGGTCGATCAGCGGCGCGATCTTTGGCCCGACGCCCGGGACGCTCGTCGCCGGGGCGAAATAGGGATCGAGTATGGCGGGGCGCAGGGACATCTGTGGATCGGCGCTTGCTCGGAATGGCTGGTTTTCGCACGCAGGCAAGCTATATACCCCGTCAGACTGAACCCGGCGAGCCCTTCGCGCGATTTCGCCGAAAAGACGCGCGCAGGTTTTCCCGTCCAAACGCATGCGTGGCGCCAACCGCGCGATCCAAGGAGACTGCCCCATGACCGGCACCACCCGCTCCAGCGCCGATCTCGACGTCCGCCGCCGTCGGGTGCTGTTCCGCTCCTGGCATCGTGGTATCCGCGAGATGGATCTGCTTATGGGCCAGTTCGCGGATGCGCGCATCGGTGAGATGACCGATGCCGAGCTCGACATCTACGAAGCGCTGATCGAGGTGCCGGATCGTGATCTGTTCCGCTGGCTCACCGGCGAGGACCCGGTTCCGGTAAATTACGACACCCCGGTCTTCCGCGATCTGAAGGGTTTCCATCAGCATAGCGGCCCGATCAACGTCTGACGCGGATCATCTCAGCCCGAGCCGTCATCATGCGCGCGTCGGATCCGGCGTACCAGCAGCGCGAGGGCGATCAGGATGACCGGAATCGCCGCCGCCGTGACGATGGTGGGATCGACGGCAAAGCCGGCCTCTCGCGCACCCGTGAGGCCGCGATGCAGAAGGCCGCTGATGTAATAGGTGATCGCCGCGACGGAAAGGCCTTCCACCGTCTGCTGAAGCCGCAATTGCGTGCGCGCTCGGGCATTCATGGTCTGGAGCAGATTGCTGTTCTGGCTCTCCAGCTCAACATCGACACGCGCGCGCAAAAGCTGCGCGGCGCGGGAGAGCTTGCGGGAGAGGTTGGCCTGGCGCTCCTCGGTCGACAGGCAGGTGCGTATTGCCGGCTGAAGGCGCCTGTCGAGGAAGGATGACCACGAATCATAACCCGTGACGGATTTTTCAGCGATCGCCTCCAGCCGCAGGCGCACGAGATCGCCATAGGCGCGCGTGGCGCCGAAGCGATACAGTGACGCGGCCGCGTCACTCTCCAGTTCAGCGGCGAGCCCGGTCAGGGTGTCCAGCAGCCGGCGATTATCGGTAAAACCGTTGCTGTGGCGCATCTCTTCGAGAAGACCGGGCAGGGTCGTCTCGATCCGCCGGATCGTCGGCGCAAGCGCCTGCGCTTCGGGCAGGCCGAGCAGCGCCATCGTGCGATAGGTCTCGATTTCCAGAAGCCGCTGCACCAATGCGCCGCCCTGGGCGGGGCTGAGCCCGCGATCCTCGACGAGGATCCGCACGAAGCCATGCGCGTCCGCCCGGAAATCCGTGACGACCCGGCCCGCACCGCCTTCCACATCGGCGATGGCAAGATTGGCATCACCGAAAACACTCTTCAGATCCGCCGACCCGCCATGCAGGCTGAGGTCCACGGCGACCATAAGGAGGCCGGAGCCGTTGTCATCGTCTTGCAGATCCTGCAATCCGTCCATGACGCGCGCAAGACGATCCGGGGCGGGTTCATGGGCATCAGGTCCGCTGCCCCCGCCGCCATTGCCCGGAAATTCCCAGGTATAGGTGGTGAACTCGCCGTGACTTTCGAAGCGCAGGGCGACGCCGGAGCATTGCGCGCGATGATGACGTGCGCTCTCCGCAGGCAAAGGAAGACCGCGCGCGTCGCACCATTGCGCAAGCCGTGCCCGCGCCCGGCTAGCCGCTTCCTCGTCAGTCATGAAGGCAAGATGAATGACGCGATGCGGCGCTGCGAGCGGCGCGAATGGGCGCGCATGCATTTCCGCCAGCAAACGACCGCGCAGCGGATGTTGCCGGAATTGCAGCGGGGGGTCGTCACCAGCGTGATGCGTCTGCGCGCCACTCATCTTGTCAACCTTGCCATTTTGCGCGAACCGCACCATGGCCGAAAACGCGACTTTCGCCAATCATGCGACGTAAGGCCATGTGCGTCGATATCCGGATATGCCCGGGTGTGCGTCATCGGTTCCCGCACGCTTGCGAATGCCGGCTGAGAATGCAAATGGTGTAGCCTTTGTCGAGGTTGCCGATGTAGCCCGGCCAGAGCGAGTCATCCCATCCATGTCTGAGACCAAACCCTTCGGCGCATTTTCACCTTCCGGGTCCGTGGCGCGCATCATCAGATGGACGCGTGCTGCGTCTGATACCTGGCTGTCGAAGCGCATGACCTTCCTGTTGCGCCGGATTGCCTTGAAGAGACTTGCCGGTGCGCCAGTCGACATCGAGACGTTCGGCGCGAAGATGCGGTTGTTTCCCTACAACAATGTCAGCGAGAAACGGGTCCTCTTCACGCCGCAATTCTTCGATCCGCTGGAGCGGGAGATCCTCGAATCGCGCATTCGCGACGGTTTCGTCTTCGTGGATATCGGTGCCAATATCGGCGCCTATTCGCTGTTCGTGGCCATGCATGCCGGCGCGGGGGCGCGCATTCTGGCCATCGAGCCGCAGCCTGATATCTTCGACCGCCTCGTCTTCAATATCCGCCAGAATTCCGGCGCCACGATCAAGGCTGTCGATTGCGCCGTCGCCGACAAGCCGGGTGAGGTGACCCTGTTCATCGATCCGCGCAACAGCGGGGAATCGTCGGTGAAGGTCGTCGGATCCGGCCAGGCCAGCGCCATCAAGGTTACCGCCACGACCTTGCAGGACCTCGTCGGAGCTGAAGGTTATAAGCATATTGATGCGCTCAAGCTGGATGTCGAGGGCGCCGAAGACATCATCCTCGAGCCTTTTTTGCGTAATGCTCCACGGACGTTGCACCCGCGTTTGATCATTATCGAGGACGGAACCGAGCGCTGGCAGACCGATTTGCCGCGTCTGCTCGAGGAAACGGGTTACCGCGAGATCGCCCGCACGCGGCTCAATCTGGTTTACGAGCGCGACGCATGAGCGCCGCAACGGAAGCGGCTGACGGCGGGGTCGTGGCCATCATTGGCGCCGGCCCGGCCGGGTTGATGGCAGCGCAGGTTCTCGCCGAGCGTGGCCATGCGGTGGTGATCTTTGAGCGCATGCCCTCGCCCGCGCGCAAATTCCTGCTGGCCGGGCGCGGCGGGCTCAATCTGACGCATAGCGAAGCGCAGGACGTGTTTCTCAAGCGCTATGGCGCGCCGCAGCCGCAACTCACGCAGGCGATCGCAACCTTCACGCCGCAGCACCTGCGCGACTGGAGCACTGCGCTCGGTGAGCCGACCTTCGTTGGGTCGAGCGGGCGGGTTTTCCCCAAGAGCTTCAAGGCCTCGCCGCTGGCGCGCGCATGGCTCGCGCGGCTGGCGGGGATGGGAGTAACCCTGAAGACACGCCACCGCTTCACCGGCTTCGACGGGCCCGACGGGCTCGTCTTCGAAACGCCCGATGGCGTGATATACCTGCGTCCTGCTGCGACCTTGCTGGCGCTGGGCGGTGCCTCCTGGGCGCGTCTTGGCTCCGATGGCGCCTGGACCGTGCCCCTGGGCGAGACCGGTGTCGCGATCACCCCGCTCGCACCGTCGAATGTCGGCTGTGAGATCAGCTGGAGCGAGACCTTCCGCGCACGCTTCGCCGGCGCGCCCCTCAAGCGCATCGCGCTGGCTTGCGGCGACATGATCCAGCGCGGCGAGGCGGTGGTCACCGAAACCGGGCTCGAAGGTGGCGCCGTCTATGCGCTGTCGCAGCCCTTGCGCGAGCAACTGGTCGGGGCGGGCGCTGCGCAACTCGTCGCCGATCTGCGGCCCGATCTGAGCGTGGACGAGATCGCGGCTAAGCTCGCCCGCGCCGAAGCATCGAAGCGCAGCGATACGCTCACCAACCGTCTGCGCAAGGCGCTCGCCCTTGATCCCGCCGCGATCGGCCTTTTGCGTGAGGCGCATGGCGTCGATCTGCCGCGCGCGCCGGAAGCGCTCGCTGCGGCGATCAAGGCTGTGCCACTCACCGTGACGGGTTTGCGCCCGATCGATCGGGCGATTTCCTCGGCCGGTGGGGTGGCATTTTCGGCGATTGATGATGCGTTCATGCTGAAGGCGCGTCCGGGAACCTTCATCGCCGGCGAGATGCTGGATTGGGAAGCGCCGACAGGCGGGTATCTGCTCCAGGCCTGCTTCGCCACCGGCATTGCGGCGGGGGAGGGGATCGCGGCCTGGCTGAGGTCGCGCGAAAGCGCATGAAGATCGCCGAAGATGCTTGAGAGCCGGGGCTTGCCCGGCTATAAGCGCCGCACCATCTACACCATTCCAAAAAGAACGGATCTCTCATGGCCATCGAGCGCACCTTCTCGATCATCAAGCCCGACGCGACCAAGCGCAACCTGACCGGCGCCATCAACGCTGTCTTCGAGGAAGCGGGCCTGCGCATCGTCGCGCAGAAGCGTATCTTCATGACCACCGCTCAGGCGCAGGAATTCTACGCCGTGCACAAGGAACGCCCGTTCTATGGCGAACTGGTCGAATTCATGACCTCGGCGCCAGTCGTGGTGCAGGTGCTGGAAGGCGAGAACGCCGTCGCCAAACATCGCGAAGTCATGGGTGCCACCAACCCGGCTGAAGCCGCCGAGGGCACGATCCGCAAGAAGTTCGCGCTCTCCGTGGGCGAGAATTCCGTGCATGGCTCCGATTCCGCCGAGAATGCCGCTATCGAGATCGCGCAGTTCTTCTCCGGCATGGAAATCGTCGGCTGATTTCATTGTGCTTTCCGGGTGACGCCGCGTCGCCCGGATGCCTTCGCTCTTGCCCCGTATCGGAGTGACGCCATGGAGACGCCCACGGTTGCCCTGCATGTCTGGGTGCTTGGCGCCTTCGATCCGGTGCTGATCGCCATTGCCGCGTTTCTCGGCTGGAAGGCGGACCAGTTCGCCAAGGTCTTCATCGCGGCGATCGCCGCCCTGCTGATCTCGGTGCCCGTCTCCTGGGGCATCAACGCACTCGGCCTGCCCTGGATTGCGCCGGTGGGCGGCGAGCAGCCGATGCTGCTGCAGGTTCGCACCGGCGGCGCCATCCTTTGGGCGAGCCTCGCCTATTTTGCGCACCGGCTTCGCGAGCGCGCCGGAGATTAGGTCTCAGCGACCCGGGTTTTCCCGGGTCCAGCATTGCTCCGCCATGGGCTTTTCGTTTGCTATCCGGTCACGACGATTGTGAGCCGGACGGCAATGGCGCCCGGCACCGATGGCTCTTCAGGGCCTTGGTCAGAAGTCGAAGAGCTCGCCGAGGAAAGACTTCTTCCTGTGCGGCTTCTGGTGGCTCCGCTGGCCGCGATATTGCGTTTGCCGATCGTCGCGTGCTTCTGGTGGATAGGGAGCGCGCGCTCCCCGCGCTGCGGGGGGGCTCTGCGGCAACGGATCGCTCAGTGATCTTGTCTAGTTCGCCGCGGTCGAGCCATACACCCCTGCAGGTTGGGCAATAACCGATCTCGATTCCCTGCCGTTCGCTCATCGCCAGTTCGGCGCCATCTATCGGACATTTCATGCGGTTTTTCCGTTTCACGCGTTCCGTCGCTGACAGGTGGCCGCGATCAGGTCTCGCCCGGAAACTCTCACGGCAACAGGAAGAAGATGTAGGCGCCATAGCCGGCCAGTAAAAGCGCACCCTCCCTGCGCCCGATCCTCAGACTGGTCCAGGCAAATGCAACCATGACGAGACTGGCCAGAATCATGGCGTAAATGTCGAAATCGAGGATCTGCTCCGGAACATCCAATGGTGAGATCAGCGCAGTGACTCCGCCAATGGCAAGAATGTTGTAGATGTTCGACCCGACGATATTCCCGAATGCGACATCGGCCTGTTTGCGGAGAGCCGCGATAACCGAGGTGATCAGTTCCGGCAATGAGGTGCCGACGGCAACGATGGTCAATCCGATGATCGTGTCGGAGATGCCGAATTGCTGGGCAAGCGCGACAGCGCCGTTAACCAGTAGCGTTCCTCCGAATATAAGAAGTGCAAGCCCGAAGACGCAGAACAGGATCGACCTGAATGCGGAGGTTTCCTCGGGAGCTGCCTGCACGAGCGTCGGGTCGGCCCCCTCGAGCGCTTTTGCCTTGTCATACACGGCACCATGATCGGTCACGAAAGCCCGCCGTTCCTGGCGGATGACCATCGCAATATAAATCACGAGGGTTAGCACGAAGACGATACCCACGCCGCGACCGAGCGTCATGCTGGCAGACGCTGCCGAAAAGACCAGCGCGACTGCAAGCAGGGTTGCGCCGTCGCGCTTCAACGCGGTGGAATTCACGACAATCGGAAAGATCAGCGCTGAGACCCCCAGGATCAGCAGGATATTCGCGATGTTCGAACCGACAATGTTGCCGATGGCAATGCCGGGCGTGCCGGCGAGCGTCGCCTGAACGGATGTGACCATCTCGGGCGTCGAGGTCCCGAATCCGACGACGGTCAATCCGATTACCAGCGACGATATTCCCAGACCCGCCGCCAGGCGGACCGCACCGCGCACCAGAAGTTCACCGCCGACGAAGAGCAATACGAGCCCTGCCAGCACCATTACGGTCGTCATTCGAACAGGGCTCCGGAATTCGCCGAATTAACGCGCCTTGGGGGATGGAATGGTGGATTGCCGAGCCGAACATGGGGAATAGGCTCGCTGATCACGCCCGTCCGCTGGTAAAAAATAGGATACCACGCACCTGCCCCAATGCGCCAGCGACACCTTCTTTGGTCGCACAGCCTTGCGCCAGGGATCGGGATTGTGCGAGCGCGCGTTTCCGCAGTTGTCAGTTTGCGTCCCTTGAAAATGCCGACTCGTGGGGCCGGTCGACCCGCATCTTCCTACTGGGCGTCACTTGCCGACTCGCCCTGCGGTAGCGTTGCTGTCGGCGCCTGGCCGACTTCCGTGGTGCCGAATGTCAGCAGGCTGATCAGGGCGATCAGAACAACCGCGCCGATCAGCACCCAGATCCAGAGTGAGGATGTGCGGCGCGTGGGTTTCGGGCGCTGGTCGATCTGATCGGGATCATGACCCGGCTGCATCAGGTTCGGGTTGCGATGGGGGGCGTTCGGATCATGCTCCATGGGCGGCTGCCCGGGATCGCGCTGCGTCATGACGGGCCTCCTCAGGCTCTGTCAGTTCGGTATTCTGGACAGGTAACGCGCCGGTGCGCGTGAAGTTGCATCGGATTTCCGCAGGGCGAATGCATGTCGAGTCTTGCAGTAGGCGGCGCGGGAGGCTAACCGGAAGCAGGTTGTTTCGAAGGATGGATGTCTCATGAACGCGCCGGTCGATCACAAGAAGCTCATCAAGGGCGCCACGGGTGATTGGGAAGTCGTCATCGGCATGGAGATCCATGCCCAGGTGACGAGCAAGGCCAAACTGTTCTCCGGCGCCGCCACCGCGTTTGGTGCGGAGCCGAATGCGCATGTCTCGCTGGTCGATGCGGCGATGCCGGGCATGTTGCCGGTGATCAACCGGGAATGCGTGCGCCAGGCGGTGCGCACGGGGCTCGGCCTCAAGGCCCAGATCAATCTTCGCTCCGTCTTCGACCGCAAGAACTATTTCTACCCGGATCTGCCGCAGGGCTATCAGATCAGCCAGTACAAGTACCCCATCGTCGGTGAGGGCGAAGTCGTGGTCGATATGGCCGACGGCACGCAGATCCATGTCGGGATCGAGCGCCTGCATCTGGAGCAGGATGCGGGCAAGTCGATCCACGATCTCCACCCCTCCCAGAGCTTCGTCGACCTCAACCGCTCCGGCGTCGCGCTGATGGAGATTGTCTCCAAACCCGATCTGCGCTCCTCGGAGGAGGCCAGGGCCTATGTCACCAAGCTGCGGACGATCCTGCGCTATCTCGGCACCTGCGACGGCGATATGGAGAAGGGCAATCTGCGCGCCGACGTGAACGTCTCCGTGCGTCGCCCCGGGGATCCGCTCGGCACGCGCTGCGAGATCAAGAACGTCAATTCCATCCGCTTCATCGGCCAGGCCATCGAGCACGAGGCGCGCCGGCAGATCGGCATCATCGAGGATGGCGGCACCATCGACCAGGAGACGCGGCTGTTCGACCCTGGCAAGGGCGAGACGCGCTCGATGCGCTCAAAGGAAGAGGCGCATGATTACCGCTACTTCCCCGATCCTGACCTGCTGCCGCTGGAATTCACGCAGGATTTCGTCGACGAGCTCGCGACCCATCTGCCGGAGCTGCCCGACGAGAAGAAGGAGCGCTTCATCGCCGCGTACGGTCTGTCGATCTATGATGCGGGCGTGCTCATCGCCGAGCGCGAATCGGCTGATTTCTTCGAGCGCATCGCCAACGGGCGCGACGGCAAGGCGGCAGCGAACTGGGTGATCAACGAGCTGTTCGGGCGCCTCAACAAGGAAGGGCTGGGGATCGAGGATTCACCCGTCTCCGCCGACCAGCTCGGCGGCATCGTCGATCTGATCGGCGAGGGGGTGATCTCCGGCAAGATCGCCAAGGACGTCTTCGAGATCGTCTGGAGCGAGGGTGGTGACCCGCGCGCCATCGTCGCGGAGCGCGGCATGAAGCAGGTCACCGA
>NZ_DATGCW010000377.1:0-10055 GCF_035311605.1 Saliniramus sp. | reverse complement strand
AGATGGTGATGCCGGGTGACAACGTGGCGATGGAAGTCGAGCTGATCGTGCCGATCGCCATGGAAGAAAAGCTGCGCTTCGCCATCCGTGAAGGCGGCCGCACCGTCGGCGCCGGCGTCGTCGCCGCCGTCCTGGATTGATAATTCTCATCGCCTCGCGCAAAACGCTGCGCGAGGCGATTGTGTTTCGGCAGGCGATGGGTTATGCGTCGCTGCCGTTGCGGGCCGGGTCGACGTGATCGCACGATCAGGCCGCCCGGATCGGCTTCCGCCGCTAGGAGTGTAGCTCAACTGGTCAGAGCACCGGTCTCCAAAACCGGGGGTTGGGGGTTCGAGTCCCTCCACTCCTGCCAGCGACGGGGATGTGACGAATACGGTATCGGGGATGCATCTCCGCACCGGTATTCGCAGGTTTGTTTTTCAGGGTGGCGCGGGCCATGACGGCTCCGCGCCCGTTCGATATGGGGCGCGCGGCGTCCCCGGACGCATGGCCGCAATCGAGAGCGACGGGCGAGCGATCGTGACCCGTCAGGCGAGAGAGTGATGGCGAAGACGAATCCGTTCGAATTCATGCAGCAGGTGCGCGCCGAAGGCTCGAAGGTCACCTGGCCGACCCGCAAGGAGACCATGGTGACCACCGGTATGGTCTTCATCATGGTGATCCTGGCCGCGCTGTATTTCCTCGTCGTGGATCAGGTCCTGCGCTGGGGCGTGGGTTTCATCCTCGGTTTCGGTGGTTGAGGAGCGCGACGGTCATGGCAAAGCGCTGGTATATCGTTCACGCCTATTCGAATTTCGAGAACAAGGTCGCGCAGTCCCTGCAGGATCAGGCCGCGCAGCGCGGGCTCGAAGACATGTTCGAGGAAATCCTGGTGCCGACCGAGAAGGTCGTCGAGGTCCGCCGCGGTCGCAAGGTCGATACGGAGCGCAAGTTCTTCCCCGGCTATGTGCTGGTGAAATGCGAGATGACGGACGATGTCTATCATCTGATCAAGAATACGCCGAAGGTGACAGGCTTCCTCGGGGCCGACAAGGCCAAGCCGCTGCCGATTCCCGATCACGAGGCGGAGCGCATCAAGGGGCAGGTGGCCGAGGGTGTCGAGCGCCCGAAATCGGCGCTGATCTTCGAGGTCGGCGAGACTGTACGCGTCTCCGACGGACCCTTCGCGTCCTTCAACGGCGTCGTCGAGGAGGTGGACGAGTCACGTTCGCGCCTCAAGGTCGCCGTCTCGATCTTCGGCCGCGCGACGCCGGTCGAACTCGAATACGCCCAGGTGGAGAAGGTCGCCTGACCTGACGATCCGTCTGCGGCGCGGCGTGCCTTGCGGCACGCCTCATCGCGCGGGAGGCCCGCCCGGTCGCCATCCGGGCCCAGACCGGCCGCACCGCGCCCTGCAAACCCATGAACACTCCGGTCGGCAACCGGTGCGTTCGTACGTGGAGCAGTCCCATGGCGAAGAAAATCGCGGGATACATCAAGCTTCAGGTCCCCGCCGGCGCGGCCAATCCGTCCCCGCCGATCGGCCCGGCTCTGGGTCAGCGTGGTCTGAATATCATGGAATTCTGCAAGGCCTTCAACGCGAAGACCCAGCAGATGGACAAGGGCACCCCGATCCCGGTGATCATCACCGCGTATCAGGATCGGTCCTTCACCTTCGAGATGAAGCAGCCCCCGGTCTCCTTCTTCCTGAAGCAGGCGGCGGGGATCAAGAGCGGCTCGCAGGCGCCGGGCAAGAGCACGATCGCCAAGGTCACGGCCGAGCAGGTGCGCGAGATCGCCGAGAAGAAGATGGTGGATCTCAACTGCGACAGCGTCGAGGCAGCTGCCGCGATGATCGAAGGCTCCGCCCGTTCCATGGGCATTCAGGTCACGGGCTGAGGAGAGCGACATGGCGAAAGAAGGCAAGCGCATCCGCAAGGCCCGCGAAGGGCTCGATGCCAACAAGCTGTACGAGCTCGGTGAGGCCATCGGTATCCTCAAGGAGCGCGCCAGCGTGAAATTCGACGAGACCATCGAGATCGCGATGAATCTCGGGGTCGATCCCCGTCACGCCGACCAGATGGTCCGCGGTGTCTGCAACCTGCCCAACGGTTCCGGCCGTACCGTGCGGGTCGCCGTCTTCGCGCGCGGCGCCAAGGCCGATGAGGCCAGTGCCGCCGGTGCTGACATCGTCGGCGCCGAGGATCTGATGGAAACGATCCAGGGCGGCACGATCGATTTCGATCGCTGCATCGCCACGCCGGACATGATGCCGCTGGTCGGCCGTCTGGGCAAGGTACTCGGCCCGCGCGGTCTGATGCCGAACCCGAAGGTCGGCACGGTGACCATGGACGTGAAGGGCGCCGTTGAAGCCGCCAAGGGCGGCGCGGTGGAGTTCCGCGTCGAGAAGGCCGGCATCATCCATGCCGGTGTCGGGAAGCTCTCCTTCGAGACCGACAAGCTGGCCGAGAACATCAAGGCCTTTGCCGATGCAGTGGCCCGGGCGAAGCCGGCGGGCGCCAAGGGCACCTATATCCAGCGCGTGTCGATCACATCGACCATGGGGCCTGGCCTCAAGCTCGACGTGGGCAGCGTCGTCGGCGCTTGAGCACTTTCGGCATCTGCCGTTCTGCGTGTTCGGCAGGTGCCTCGCGGGCAGTGGCGAAAGGGTCTTGACTTTTTCGCCATTTTCCCCTTGGCATCCGGGTGCTGACGGGTTATTGAAGCCACCTGCGTATTTGACTGGATTTTGTGCGCCTCACCGAGGTGACTTCTCCTTTTATCGCAAATCGGCCCGATCCGTCGGGCTGTGGAAGGCCGGACGTGGCGGGCATGCCCGTCTCATCCGGATCTGTCCTGTCCGAGACTGCAGGTGCCGCAAGGCTTGAACCCGCAAGGGGCCGGCACAGACGGGGAAAACCGATTGCCGCATCGCCCGCTGTTTGCGGGTCGTTGCATGAGGTTCGAACCATCTCGCCCGGAGCGTGTATGCGCGGAATGGGGGACAGGGCTTGCTTGAACGGTCGCACGTTGCGGCCTCGGCAGCCCCGAGGCGAACGAGCGGCAAGTGCAACCGGCGGAGCGCCCTTCGAGGCGTTTCCGCTCAAGTCGGAGAGAGCCCAGTGGAAAGAGCAGCAAAGCGCGAGCTCGTCACGACGCTCAACGACGTATTTGCGAATACGGGCGTTGTCATCGTGGCCCACTATTCGGGTCTGACGGTTGCCGACATGCAGAAGCTGCGCGCGCAGATGAAGCAGGCCGGCGCTACCGTGAAGGTCACGAAGAACCGCATCGCCAAGATCGCTCTCGAAGGCACGGATGCCGCGTCCATCGCGCAATACCTGGAGGGGCCCACCCTTCTGGCGTATTCCGACGATCCGGTCGCGGCGCCGAAAGTCGCCACCGAATTCGCCAAGTCCAACGAGAAGCTCAAGATTCTCGGCGGGGCGATGGGGGTGACGGCTCTGGACGCGAATGGTGTGAAGGCGCTTGCCTCCATGCCCTCGCTGGACGAACTGCGCGGCACGCTCGTGGGGCTCATCAATGCCCCCGCGACCAAGATCGCCCAGCTCTCCACCGCGCCGGCGGCGAAGCTCGCCCGCGTGTTCAGCGCTTATGCCAAATCCGAGGAAGCGGCTTGACGCCCATCCTGCAAACCCAACATCGTTCGAACCTATCAGGGATCAAAGACAATGGCTGATCTTGCCAAGCTCGTCGACGACCTTTCGTCGCTCACCGTCCTCGAAGCTGCCGAGCTCGCGACCATGCTCGAAGAGAAGTGGGGTGTCTCCGCTTCCGCAGCCGTGGCCGTCGCTGCTGCTCCGGCTGCCGGTGGCGCTGCTGAAGCTGCCGAGGAACAGACCGAATTCGACGTCATTCTTGCCGCCGCCGGCGACAAGAAGATCGAGGTCATCAAGGAAGTTCGCGGCATCACCGGTCTCGGCCTGAAGGAGGCCAAGGACCTGGTCGAAGGCGCGCCCAAGGCCGTCAAGGAAGGCGTTCCCAAGGAAGAGGCCGACAAGCTGAAGGCTCAGCTCGAGAAGGCCGGCGCCAAGGTCGAGTTGAAGTAATCAGGCGGCCGCGATTGCGGTTTCTGCCTGAATTGCGTTCCGACGGTCCCGGGTTTTCCCGGGGCCGTCGTTGCCGTCCGGTGCGCCGGTCGGTATCCACCCCCTCCGCAGCGGCGGCAAAGGCGCGGGGGAGGGGCGCGGGGGAGAGGGCACTCCTTCGCTCAGGGCCGGGGTGATCGGCGATCCCCCGCTTTCGTTTCAACCGGCGTACAGCCGGACGGCTGACCAGGCGTTCCGACGCCATCGACAGGGCCGGGAGACCCGGTCAGCCGTGCATGAGGAGCAAGGTCGGACATGGCCAACACGCTGCAAGGTCGCAAGCGCATTCGCAAATTCTTCGGAAAGATCGGGGAAGTGGCGGAGATGCCCAACCTCATCGAGGTTCAGAAGGCTTCCTACGACCAGTTCCTGATCGTCGACGAGCCCCAGGGCGGGCGTCCCGATGACGGGCTGCAGGCCGTCTTCAAGTCGGTCTTCCCGATTTCGGATTTCGCCGGAACGGCCCTGCTCGAATTCGTCAAATACACGTTCGAGGCGCCGAAATTCGACGTCGACGAGTGCCGTCAGCGCGACATCACCTTTGCAGCGCCCCTGAAGGTGACCCTGCGGCTGATCGTGTTCGACGTGGATCCCGACACGCAGGCCAAGTCCGTCAAGGACATCAAGGAGCAGGACGTCTATATGGGCGACATGCCCCTGATGACGGATAACGGCACCTTCATCATCAACGGCACCGAGCGCGTCATCGTCTCGCAGATGCACCGTTCGCCCGGCGTGTTCTTCGATCATGACAAGGGCAAGACCCATGCTTCGGGCAAGCTGCTCTTCGCTGCGCGCATCATTCCCTATCGCGGCTCCTGGCTCGATATCGAATTTGACGCCAAGGACATCGTGCATGCCCGCATCGACCGCAAGCGCAAGATCCCGTCGACGTCGCTGCTCTATGCGCTCGGCCTCGATAACGAGGAGATTCTCGCAACCTTCTATGACCGCATCACCTATACCCGCGATGCGAAAGGCTGGCGGGTGCCGTTCAACGGTGAGCGCATGAAGGGGTTCAAGGGCACCACCGATCTCGTCGATGCCGATTCCGGTGAAGTCGTGCTCGAGGCCGGCAAGCGCCTGACCGCCCGCGTCGTGCGCCAGCTCGCCGACAAGAACGTCACCGCCCTGCGCGCGAGCAACGAGGATCTCGTCGGCCAGTATGTGGCCGAGGATGCCGTCGATGCCAATACCGGCGAAATCTATGCCGAGGCGGGTGAGGAAATCACCGAGAAGCTGCTTGAGACGCTGGCCAATGTCGCCTTTGACGAGATTCCGGTGCTCGATATCGACCACGTCAATATCGGCCCCTATATCCGCAACACGCTCGCTGCCGACAAGAACAGCTCCCGCGAGGAGGCCCTGTTCGACATCTACCGCGTGATGCGTCCAGGCGAACCGCCGACCATCGAGACCGCCGAGGCGATGTTCCAGTCGCTGTTCTTCGATGCCGAGCGCTATGATCTCTCGGCAGTGGGCCGTGTCAAGATGAACATGCGTCTCGACCTCGATGCCGAGGATACGGTGCGTACCCTGCGCCGGGACGACATCCTCGCCGTGGTCAAGGCGCTTGTCGGCCTGCGCGACGGCAAGGGCGAGATCGACGATATCGACCATCTCGGCAACCGGCGTGTGCGCTCGGTTGGCGAGCTGATGGAGAACCAGTACCGACTCGGGCTGCTGCGCATGGAGCGCGCCATCAAGGAGCGGATGTCCTCCGTCGATATCGACACGGTGATGCCGCAGGATCTGATCAACGCCAAGCCGGCGGCTGCGGCAGTGCGCGAGTTCTTCGGCTCGTCGCAGCTCTCGCAGTTCATGGACCAGACCAACCCGCTGTCGGAAGTCACCCACAAGCGCCGACTCTCGGCGCTCGGCCCGGGCGGCCTGACCCGTGAGCGCGCCGGCTTCGAGGTGCGCGACGTGCATCCGACGCATTACGGGCGCATCTGCCCGATCGAGACGCCGGAAGGCCCGAATATCGGCCTGATCAACTCGCTCGCCACGTTTGCGCGGGTGAACAAGTACGGTTTCATCGAGACCCCCTTCCGCCGCGTGGTCGAGGGCAAGGTCTCCGGCGAGGTGATCTACCTCTCCGCCATGGAAGAGGCCAAGTACAATGTGGCGCAGGCCAATACCGCGCTTGATGGCGAGGGTCGTCTGACCGAGGAGCTGGTGATCTGCCGCAAGGCCGGTGAAGTCGTGGTGGCGCCGCCCGACAAGGTCGATCTGATGGATGTCAGCCCCAAGCAGCTGGTCTCCGTCGCGGCGGCGCTGATCCCCTTCCTTGAGAACGACGACGCCAACCGCGCCCTGATGGGATCGAACATGCAGCGCCAGGCGGTTCCGCTGGTGCGCGCGGATGCGCCCTTCGTCGGCACCGGCATGGAAGCCGTGGTCGCCCGCGATTCGGGGGCCGCGATCGGCGCCCGGCGCGCCGGCGTGATCGACCAGGTCGATGCCACGCGTATCGTCATCCGCGCCACGGAAGAGACCGATCCAGGCAAACCCGGCGTCGATATCTATCGTTTGCAGAAGTTCCAGCGCTCCAACCAGAACACCTGCATTACGCAGAAGCCGCTGGTGCGCGTCGGTGACGTGGTCTCCAAGGGCGACATCATCGCCGACGGACCCTCCACGGAGTTCGGCGAGCTGGCGCTGGGTCGCAACGTGCTCGTCGCGTTCATGCCCTGGAACGGCTACAATTTCGAGGATTCCATTCTGCTTTCCGAGCGGATCGTGATGGATGACATCTTCACCTCGATCCATATCGAGGAATTCGAGGTGATGGCCCGCGATACCAAACTGGGCCCCGAGGAGATCACCCGCGACATTCCCAACGTCTCCGAGGAGGCGTTGAAGAATCTCGACGAGGCGGGAATCGTCTATATCGGCGCCGAACTCAATCCGGGCGACATTCTCGTCGGCAAGATCACGCCCAAGGGCGAGAGCCCGATGACGCCGGAGGAAAAGCTCCTTCGCGCCATCTTCGGCGAGAAGGCCTCCGACGTGCGCGACACCTCGCTGCGCATCCCGCCGGGCGTGACCGGTACGGTGGTCGAGGTGCGCGTCTTCAACCGCCACGGCGTCGACAAGGACGAACGCGCCCAGGCCATCGAACGCGAGGAAATCGAGCGTCTGGCCAAGGACCGGGACGACGAGCAGGCGATCCTCGACCGCAACACCTACGCACGCGTCGGCGAGCTTCTGGTGGGTCAGACCGGTATCGCGGGGCCGAAGGGTTTCAAGAAGGATACCGAGATCACCCGCGAGGCGCTCAATGATATCCCGCGCTCGCAATGGTGGGCCTTCGCGGTGGCGGATGATGCCCGCATGGCCGAGCTGGAGGCGATCCAGAAGCAGTACGACGAATCGAAGAAGCGCCTCGAACAGCGCTTCCTCGACAAGGTCGAGAAGCTGCAGCGCGGCGACGAACTGCCCCCGGGCGTGATGAAGATGGTCAAGGTCTTCGTCGCGGTGAAGCGCAAGATGCAGCCGGGTGACAAGATGGCCGGTCGTCACGGCAACAAGGGTGTGGTGTCCAGGATCGTCCCGGTCGAGGACATGCCCTTCCTCGAGGACGGTACCCAGGTCGATATCGTGCTCAACCCGCTGGGCGTGCCGAGCCGCATGAATGTCGGGCAGATTCTGGAGACGCATCTCGGATGGGCGGCAGCCGGGCTCGGGCGTCAGGTCAACGAGGCGATCGAGGGCTGGCGGCGCACGCAGGATATCGCGCCCTTGCGCGAGACCATGACCCGCATCTACGGTGAGGATGAGGGACTGGCCGATGCTGACGAGCAGACGCTGGTCGAACTCGGCTCCAACGTCACCCGCGGCGTGCCGATGGCGACGCCGGTCTTCGACGGCGCCAAGGAGGCCGATATCGAGCAGATGCTCGAAATGGCAGGGCTGAACCGTTCGGGCCAGGTCACACTCTATGACGGGCGTACCGGCGAGCCCTTCGATCGGCAGGTGACGGTAGGCTACATCTACATGCTGAAGCTGCACCACCTCGTGGACGACAAGATCCACGCCCGTTCTATCGGCCCGTACTCGCTCGTTACCCAGCAGCCGCTGGGCGGCAAGGCGCAGTTCGGCGGTCAGCGCTTCGGTGAGATGGAGGTCTGGGCGCTGGAAGCCTATGGCGCCGCCTACACGCTGCAGGAGATGCTCACGGTCAAGTCGGACGACGTGGCGGGCCGTACCAAGGTCTACGAGGCCATCGTGCGTGGGGACGACACCTTCGAATCCGGCATTCCGGAGAGCTTCAACGTGCTCGTCAAGGAGATGCGCTCGCTCGGTCTGAACGTCGAGCTGAAGAACTCCAAGGCCGGCAGCCAGAACGAACTGCCGCCGTCTTCGGAGGCTGCGGAGTGAGGCTGTCCGTTCACGGATGATGCGAGATTGAGACGGCGCGGGGAAACCCCCGCGCCCCTATGCGTTTTCGGATGGGGAGACCGTTGCGGTCCTCATCCAGCGAGGAGACGGCGATGAACCAAGAGGTCATGAATCTTTTCAATACGGCCGCCGCGCCGCAGACCTTCGATCAGATCAAGATCTCGCTTTCGAGCCCCGAGAAGATCCTGTCCTGGTCGTTCGGCGAGATCAAGAAGCCGGAGACCATCAACTACCGGACCTTCAAGCCCGAGCGCGACGGCCTTTTCTGTGCGCGGATCTTCGGTCCCATCAAGGATTACGAGTGCTTGTGCGGCAAGTACAAGCGCATGAAGTACAAGGGCGTCATCTGCGAGAAGTGCGGCGTCGAGGTCACCCTCGCGCGCGTGCGCCGGGACCGCATGGGCCATATCGAACTCGCCGCTCCCGTGGCGCATATCTGGTTCCTGAAGTCGCTGCCCTCGCGCATCGGCCTCCTGCTCGATATGACGCTGAAGGATCTGGAGCGGATCCTGTATTTCGAATCCTACGTCGTCATCGAGCCCGGCCTGACCGCCCTGAAGGAGCGCCAGCTTCTCTCGGAGGAGGAATACCTGCGCGCGCAGGACGAGTATGGCGAGGACAGCTTCACCGCCATGATCGGCGCGGAGGCGATCCGCAAGATCCTCACCGAGCTCGATCTGGAGAAGATCGCGGTCGATCTGCGTCACGAGATCGCCACGACCACTTCCGAACTCAAGCCCAAGAAGCTGCTCAAGCGCCTCAAGATCATCGAGGCCTTCCTGCAATCGGGCAACAAGCCCGAATGGATGATCATGACGGTCATCCCCGTGATCCCGCCGGATCTGCGCCCGCTGGTGCCGCTCGACGGCGGTCGCTTCGCGACGTCGGATCTGAACGATCTCTACCGCCGCGTGATCAACCGCAACAACCGCCTCAAGCGCCTGATCGAATTGCGTGCGCCCGACATCATCATCCGCAACGAAAAGCGCATGCTGCAGGAATCGGTCGATGCGCTGTTCGACAACGGCCGTCGCGGGCGCGTCATCACCGGTGCCAACAAGCGCCCGCTGAAGTCGCTTTCGGACATGCTCAAGGGCAAGCAGGGGCGTTTCCGCCAGAACCTGCTCGGCAAGCGTGTCGATTACTCCGGCCGTTCCGTGATCGTCGTGGGTCCCGAGCTCAAGCTGCATCAGTGCGGCCTGCCCAAGAAGATGGCGCTGGAACTGTTCAAGCCCTTCATCTACGCCAAGCTCGATGCCAAGGGCTATTCAGCCACGGTGAAGCAGGCCAAGAAGCTGGTCGAGAAGGAGCGCCCGGAAGTCTGGGACATCCTCGACGAGGTGATCCGTGAGCATCCCGTCATGCTCAACCGGGCCCCGACGCTGCACCGTCTCGGCATCCAGGCCTTCGAGCCCGTGCTGATCGAGGGCAAGGCAATCCAGCTGCATCCGCTCGTCTGCGCCGCCTTCAACGCGGATTTCGACGGCGACCAGATAGCCGTGCATGTGCCGCTCTCGCTGGAAGCCCAGCTCGAAGCGCGCGTGCTGATGATGTCGACCAACA
>NZ_DATGCW010000376.1:0-23048 GCF_035311605.1 Saliniramus sp. | reverse complement strand
CCGGGCCGGGTCTCGACGGAAGTCGATGCCGATCTCTCCTTCGATACGCAGGCCACGCTCGCCAAGGCCCGCGCCATCATCGCGGCCTATGATGCGCGCGGCATCGGGCGCGAGCGCATCCTGATCAAGATCGCCGCGACCTGGGAGGGCATCCGCGCTGCCGAAATCCTCCAGAAGGAGGGGGTCGACTGCAATCTCACGCTGCTCTTCTCACTGGTCCAGGCGGCGGCCTGCGCCGATGCGGGCGTCTTCCTGATATCGCCCTTCGTCGGGCGCATTCTCGATTGGCACAAGGCGCGCGGCGGCGGACCCTATACGCCCGAAGACGATCCCGGGGTGGTCTCCGTGCGCGCCATCTACGCCTATTACAAGGCGCATGGCATCGACACGGTAGTGATGGGCGCCTCCTTCCGCAATGCCGGCGAGATCGAGGCACTGGCCGGCTGCGACCGGCTGACCATCTCGCCCGCCTTGCTCGACGAACTCGCCGCCGATGACGGCGATCTGCCCCGGCGCCTGTCGCCTGACGCGATCGCCGAGGCCCCGGCACGGCTCGGGCTGGACGAGCCGCATTTCCGCTATCTCCTGAATGCGGATGCGATGGCCACCGAGAAACTCGCCGAGGGCATCCGCGCCTTCGTCAAGGATCTGCACGCCCTGCGCGCCCTGGTGACGGAGCGCCTCGCCGACTGATGTCGCCGACCGGCCCCGCAGCTTCCGCGCTTGCGCAGGATCAATGCGCGGGGCGCTGCCCCGTGATCATGTGTCGCTCTCGAGCCCGGCCCCCGCGGGCGGATATCGGACACGCGGCATGCGGGTAAGGCCATGGATGATTATCTGACGCGGCGGGTTGCTGCCCACCGCGATTATCTTGACGACATGCTGCGCAGCCTCGGCTACGCCATGACCGATCTCGACGGCACACCGGCGCTGCCGGTGGTCTGTGGTGATTGCGGGCAGGGCCGTGATTGTGCTGGCTGGCTTGATACGCGCGTGGCAGATATGACCTTGCGCCGGTCCGGTGCGGCCGATTGCGCGGATGTTCCGGCATCGGTCTGGCCGCGTTTCTGCCCCAACTGCAAGGAATTGCACGAGAGATTGCGCGCGGCAAACTGAATCCGGGTGCGGCGCGTCGTTGCCGGGGAGGGCCGCGCAGGCCCCCTTGTTCAGCGTTGCAGCACGTAGGTTCCCGGCGCATCGCAAAGCGGCGGATAGCCGTTCTCCGGAGCGCCGGTCGCGGGTGGCGTAACGGGTTCTGTGGAACGCGCGGCAAGCCATTTCGCCCAGGCCGGCCACCACGAGCCCTGCCGGACCGGCACCTGCTCCATCCAGCTCTGCGCATCGACGAAGGGGGCGTCGTGCTCGGTGGTATGGATGCGGTAATGACGGCGCGGATGGTCGGGGCGCGAGACGATCCCGGCATTATGGCCGCCATTGGTGAGAATGAAGGTCGTCTGCGTTTCGGTCAGGCGCTGGAACTTGTAGACCGAGGACCAGGGAGCGACATGATCCGTCTCGGTGCCGACGCCGATGACCGGGATGCGCAGATCATTGAGTGCGACCGGGCGCCCGTCCACCTCGTAACGCCCGTGCGCGAGCCGGTTCTCGAGGAAGAGCCAGCGCAGATATTGCGCATGCATGGCATAGGGCATGCGCGTCGCATCGGCATTCCAGGCCATCAACGCATTGGGGCTGACGCGCTCGCCCAGCAGATAATCGCGCACCATCCGCGTCCAGAACAGGTCGTTGGAGCGCAGCATTGTGAAGGCGCCGGCCATCTGGCCCGAATCGAGATAACCCTGACGCCACATCATGTCCTCGAGCAGCGCCACCTGCCCCTCGGTGATGAACAGGGTCAGTTCGCCCGCTTCGGTGAAATCCGTCTGGGCGGCGAAGAGTGAGAGTGAGGCGAGGCGTTCATCCCCGTCCCGCGCCATGGCGGCTGCGGCAATCGCCATCAGCGTGCCGCCCAGACAATAGCCCGCCGCATGCACGCGTTCGGCCCCCGTGATCGCGGTGATCGCGTCGAGCGCCGCGCGCGGGCCCAGATCAAGGTAATCCGCCATGCCGCAATCGCGATCATCGGCATCCGGATTGCGCCAGGACAGCATGAAAACGGTGAAGCCCTGATCGACGAGGTAACGCACCAGCGATTCCTGGGGTGTCAGGTCGAGGATGTAGTATTTCATGATCCAGGCCGGGACGATCATCACCGGCTCCGGATGCACCTTTTCCGTGGTCGGGGTGTACTGGATCAACTCCATCAGACGGTTGCGCGCCACCACCTTGCCCGGTGTCGCGGCCATGGTTTCGCCGACACGGAAATCGCCGGTCTCCGATGCCGCATCTGCCTTTGCCTGCACCGCGCGGGTCGCATCCTCGATGGCATGCAGGGCGCCCTCGACGAAATTCGAGCCACCGGTCTCGCGGGTGCGGGCGAGCACCTCAGGGTTCAGTGGAATGAAATTCGACGGCGCGACCGTATCGAGCATCTGCCTGACCATGAAGCTCAGCATGGCTTCATTCTGCGGCGCCACACCGCGCGTCTGCGTGGTCGCTGCGCGCCACCATTCTTCGCTGGCGAGGAAACTGTCACGCATCAGGCGAAATGGCGCATCGTCCCAGGGCGCAGCGGCGAAGCGCCGGTCAGCGCTCATCGCGGATTCGGGCTGCACCCCGAGGGCAAGGCGGGATGCGTCACGCCATGCCTTGTCGATCAGATCGGCCTGTTTGCCGGGCGAAAGCGCGAAATGCAGGGCCCAATCCGTCCAGGCATTGATCAGCGCCGTCGGCGCGATCCCGCCCGTGGCCTGTGCGATCCCCGCGCCGGTCATCCGGTCAAGGATCTGTGCGCGCTCGGCGTTCTTCTGAAAATTGACCATGTGTTGCCTCTTCCCGCAGCATCCTGCTGCCGTTCATGCCTTCAAAGCATGGTTTCACGACGCTTTTGCGTCATCGGCGCCGTCAGAATGCGATTCAGGCAAGATCGACGCCACTTGCGGTGTTGCACGGGCGCCATGACAGGAGGCCCGGGCCGCCGGTTCGAGGCCGACCGTCTGTGCAACGCCGACGGTCGCTCTGCCGGGGAAGAGCGACCGGTTCGTCATGTCGGGCGCGATGCGCCGTCAGATGTCGAGATTGGCCACGGTGAGCGCGTTGTCCTGGATGAATTCGCGGCGCGGCTCGACCACGTCGCCCATCAGCTTGACGAAGAGATCATCGGCATCCGCCACGTCCTTGACCTTCACCTGCAGCAGTGAGCGCGCATCGCGATCGAGCGTCGTCTCCCAGAGCTGATCCGGGTTCATCTCGCCCAGACCCTTGTAACGCTGCAGATTGACGCCACGCGCGCCGAAGCTGGTGGCGGCCTCGAACAGGGCCATCGGGCCGTAGATCGCCTTGGCATCGCCCTTGCGCACGAGCTTCGCCGGCTGGCCGTAGACTTCCTGCAGGGTGGTGGCGAATTCGTCGATCCGCTTGGCCTCCTGCGATTCAAGCAGGGCGGCATCGAGCACCTGGGCCTCGGTCACGCCGCGCACCATGCGGGTGAAGACATAGCCGCCATTCTCGATGCGCCCCTGCCAGCCGCGCTCGGTCTCTTCCGAGAGGATATCGAGGCGTCTGGCGACATATTCCGCCGCCTGGGGCCCGCGCTCGGGATCGTCGACGATGTCGGCGCGCAGAACACCCGCGATCGCCGCCTGCTCGACGACGAAATGCGAATAGCGCGAATGCAGGGCGCGGATGGTGTTGCGCACGATGCGCGCCTCCTCGACCAGCTTCACCAGCTGCTGGCCCTGGAAGGAGGTGCCGCTGGCGAGATCGAGGCTGGCTTCGACGGTGCCGAGATCGATCAGGTAATCCTCGAGCGCACGCTCGTCCTTGACGTAGATCGCATTCTTGCCGCGCGAGACCTTGTAGAGTGGCGGTTGGGCGATGTAGAGATGCCCGCGTTCGATCAGTTGCGGCATCTGGCGGAAGAAGAAGGTCAGGAGCAGGGTGCGGATATGGGCGCCGTCGACATCGGCATCCGTCATGATGATGATCTTGTGATAGCGCAGCTTGTCGGGATTGAACTCCTCGCGCCCGATGCCGGTGCCCAGCGCCGTGATCAGCGTGCCGATCTCCTGCGATGAGAGCATCTTGTCGAAACGCGCGCGCTCGACATTGAGGATCTTGCCCTTGAGCGGCAGCACCGCCTGATACTCGCGCGCGCGGCCCTGCTTGGCCGAGCCGCCTGCCGAATCACCCTCGACGATGAAGAGTTCGGATTTGGCCGGGTCGCGCTCCTGGCAATCGGCGAGCTTGCCGGGCAGGGAGGCGATGTCGAGCGCGCCCTTGCGCCGTGTCAGCTCGCGGGCCTTGCGCGCCGCCTCGCGGGCGGCGGCGGCCTCGACGATCTTGCCGATGATGATCCGCGCTTCCTGCGGGTTGAGCTCCAGCCAGTCGCGCAGGGCTTCGTTGACGCCGTTCTCCACCGCCGGGCGGACTTCCGAGGAGACCAGCTTGTCCTTGGTCTGGGAGGAGAATTTCGGATCGGGCACCTTCACCGAGACCACGGCGGTGAGCCCCTCGCGGCAATCGTCGCCGGTGAGGGAGACCTTTTCCTTCCGGGTCAGGCCCGAGCTCTCCGCATAGCTCGTCATCTGGCGCGTCAGAGCACCGCGAAAACCCGCCAGATGGGTGCCGCCATCGCGCTGGGGAATGTTGTTGGTGAAGCAGAGCACGTTTTCGTGGTAGCTGTCGTTCCACCACAGCGCAACCTCGACACCGATCCCGTCGCGTTCGGCCCGCAGCATCAAGGGCTCCGACACGAGCGGCTGCTTGGCCCGGTCGAGATAGCGCACGAATTCCACGACGCCGCCCTCATACATCATGTCCTCACGCTTCTTTTCCGCGTGGCGGTTGTCGGTGAGGATGATGTGAACGCCGGAGTTCAGGAAGGCGAGTTCACGCAGGCGGTGCTCCAGCGTGTCGTAGTCGTATTCCGTCATGGTGAAGGTTTCGGGGCTGGCCAGGAAGGTGAGCTCCGTCCCGCGCTTGCCCTCGGCATCCCCGACCACGATGAGCGGCGAGACCGGCACACCGTGACGGAATTCGACGAAATGCTCCTTGCCGTTGCGCCAGATGCGCAGCTTCAGCCAGGTGGAAAGCGCATTCACGACCGAGACGCCCACCCCGTGCAGGCCGCCGGAGACCTTGTAGCTGTTCTGGTCGAACTTGCCGCCTGCATGCAGCTGGGTCATGATCACCTCGGCGGCCGAGATGCCCTCACCCTTGTGAATGTCGGTGGGAATGCCGCGCCCGTTGTCGTTGACCGTGACCGAACCATCGGCATTGAGAATGACGTTGACCTCCGTGGCGTGGCCCGCCAGCGCCTCGTCAATGGCGTTGTCCACCACCTCATAGACCATGTGATGCAGGCCCGAGCCGTCATCGGTGTCGCCGATATACATGCCGGGACGTTTGCGGACCGCGTCGAGCCCCTTGAGGACCTTGATCGATTCCGCGCCATAGGCGTCGTCATTGGGTGATACTGCTGGTTCAGCCATCAATCTTTCCCTGGGAAGCATCCGCGCAACTGCGCTGCCCGGCGGGCGCTTCGTCTGATTCGCTTACGCTTAATCTAATCATGGATCACGACTTTTTCACGGTCTCAAGCCCTGACGAACCATGCTCGGAGCACAGGTTCAACAGCTTTCTTTCGCCGAAGCGTCATAACATGCCTTTGCAATACCCCCTGGCGCCCCCCGGCGCGGCCTCGCGCCCCCTCGACCGGCCCGGCGCGAGCGCGTATAGCTGTCCCGAGGGCCGTTCGCGGCGCAGGCGGAGAATCGCGATGAAGGATCTGATGGGTTTGATGAAGCAGGCACAGGCCATGCAGGAACGCATGCAGTCGATGCAGGCGGAGATGGACGAGATCGAGGTCGAGGGCCAGGCCGGCGGCGGCGCGGTCAAGGTGACGATGAGCGCCAAGGGCATGATGCGCGGCGTCTCCATCGATGCCAGCCTGATGAATGCGGATGAGAAGGAAATCGTCGAGGATCTCGTTGTCGCAGCCGTCAACGACGCCCGGGCCAAGGGCGAGCGTCAGGTGCAGGAGCGCATGGCCGAGATCACCGAGGGCCTGCCGCTGCCTCCGGGCATGAAGCTGTTCTGAGGCACGTGCCAACGCCATGCCGAAAGCCTCTGCCGGGCCCGAAATCGAGCGCCTGATCCAGTTGCTCGCGCGCCTTCCCGGGCTCGGGCCCCGCTCGGCCCGGCGTGCGGCGCTGCATCTGGTCAAGAAGCGCGAGCAATTGCTGACCCCGCTGGCGGAAGCCACGCGCGCGGCGGCAGAGCGGATCGTCACATGCTCGGTCTGCGGCAATATCGACACCAGCGACCCCTGCGCCATCTGCGCCGATACGGAACGCGATGTCCGCATCATCGTGGTAGTGGAGGATGTCGCCGATCTGTGGGCGCTCGAGCGCGCCGGCATCCTGAATGCGCGCTATCACGTGCTCGGCGGCGTGCTCTCGCCCCTGGACGGCATCGGCCCGGAAGAGCTCAGCATTGCCGGCCTCGTCGCGCGTGCATCCGAGCCGGGCGTCGAGGAGATCATCATCGCCCTCAACGCCACCGTCGACGGGCAGACCACAGCGCATTATCTCACCGATTCCCTGCGCCACCTGCCGGTGAAGATCACCCGGCTCGCCCACGGGGTGCCCGTGGGCGGCGAGCTCGATTATCTCGATGAGGGCACGCTCGGGGCGGCCTTGCGCGCGCGTACCGCCTTTTAGAGAGCCCCGGGCATGCATTCGCGCCCGGGGCGTCATGCCTGATCAGGAACCCGCAGCACCGTCGAGCAAGGTCACGGCGCGGCGGTTCTGGGCCCAGCAGCCCGGTTCGGCGCAGGCGACGACGGGGCGCTCCTTGCCGTAGGAGACCACGCGCATGCGATCGGCATCGACGCCGCGCGAGGCCAGATAATCGCGCACGGTCTGTGCGCGGCGGGCGCCGAGGGCGAAATTGTACTCGCGGGTGCCACGCTCGTCGGCATGACCCTCGATCAGGAAGGTATAGCGCGGGTAGCGCTGCAGCCATTCGGCCTGCTGGTTCAGCGTGGCGATGGCGCTGGCATTCAGATCGGTCGAATCCGTGTCGAAGAAGACGCGGTCACCGACATTGACGGTGAAATCCTGCGTCGAGCCGGGCGTTCCGGCCCCGCCAGCGCCGAAACCGCCGGCACCGGCGATGTCCTCCGCACCGCGCGCACAGGCGGCGAGTGTCAGACCGAGGGCGAAGAGCGCGGCGATACGCAGGCCGCGCGACAGGGTGATGGAAGCAAACATGACGAGACCGACTCCTTGACGCAGGTCCGATGGGGCGTCGCGGCTGTTGTAGCGTGAAGACGTTAAGCGAAGATTTCATCAACCTTGATGAAGTGTTTCCCGCAAGCCTTGCGGCAGTCACTTTGTCGTGAAACTGCAACAGCATGGCTTTCGCCCGGCTTTGCGGCGAAAGCGCGACGGTTTCCGGACCGGCATCGGGCGGGCTCGGGGCAAAGTTCCGGCAGGGGCTCCGCAGCCTCCCGACGGCAGCATGTCGCCACCCTCTCAGGCGGCGTCGACGCCCAGACCCTGCAAGCGCGCGAGCGCGGCATCGAGGGTCGCGTCGCGTTTGGCGAAGCAGAAGCGCACGACATTGCGCACCGCGCCCTCGGCATAGAAGGCCGAGACGGGAATCGCCGCCACACCGTATTCGCTGACCAGCCGCCGGCAGAAGGCGACGTCATCCTCCTCGCCGATATCGATATTGAGGAAATAGGTCCCCTGTGCCGGGATCACGCGATAGCCGAGCCGCTCCAGCCCGGCGGTGAAGAAATCGCGCGAGCGTTGCAGGTCGCGGCGCAGACCGTGGAAGAACCCGTCTTCCTTCGATAATCCGTAAGCCACCGCCTCCTGCAGGTTGGGCGGTGTGGTGAAGGTGAGGAACTGGTGGGCTTTCGCCAGCACCTTCAGGATCTCGGGCTGGGCGCAGACGAAGCCGACCTTCCAGCCGGTGAGGCTGAAGATCTTGCCGGCGGAGCCGATCTTCACGGTGCGATCGCGCATGCCGGGACGCACGATCAGCGGCAGATGCTGCAATCCGTCGAAGACGATGTGCTCCCAGACCTCGTCGCACAGGGCAATCGCATCGAAAGCGACGCAATAGCGCGCCAGCAGATCGAGCTGCGCGGCGGGAAACACCGTGCCCGTCGGATTGAGCGGGTTGTTGAACAGAACGACCTTGGTCTTCTCCGAAAAGACCCCGGCCAGCGCTTCCTCGGTGATGGCGAAATGCGGCGGCTGCAGGGTGACGAAGCGCGGCACACCGCCGGCGCGGCGCACCAGCGGCAGATAGGCGTCGTACATCGGCTCGAACAGAACCACCTCGTCGCCCGGTTCGATCAGCGCCATCAGCGCCCCGGCCAGAGCCTCGGTGGCGCCGGAGGTGACCATCACTTCGGTGGCCGGATCGAGATCGAGCCCCTGCCAATGCTTGTAATGCGCCGCGATGGCCTCGCGCAGGACGGGCAGGCCGAGCATGGGCGGATATTGGTTCCAGCCCTCGATCACCGCCTGGGCCGCACGCTCGCGCACATCACGCGGGCCCGGATCATCGGGAAAGCCCTGGCCGAGATTGACCGCATCGGTCTCGCGGGCGACGCGCGACATTTCCTCGAAGATCGTCGTCGGCATGCCGGAGAGGATCGCATTCATGCGTGGCTGGACCATGGCCGTGTTCCTTCATTCAAACGCCGGGTCCGTTATATCGAACGCGCCGCCTCCATGCCAAGCGGAAATTCTCATCGGAAGGAAATTCCTGTCTGGAGCCCCGTCACCGACGCCAATGCAGGCTTCAGCCCCTCACAAACTCGCCGAGCCCACCGTCATGCCGCCGCAGACATAGAGCACCTGCCCGGTGATGAAGCCGGAGCGGGCGTCGAGCAGGTAGCTCGCCGCATGGGCGATATCCTCCGGCTCGCCGACACGGCGCACCGGCACAGCATCGATGATCGCCTGGGTGCGCGGATCGCCGGGCGGGTTGGCGCGTTCGAACAGTTCCGTGCGGATCGGGCCGGGGCCGATCGCGTTGGCGGTGATGCCGTGCGGGCCGAGCTCCAGCGCCCAGGTCTTGGCCATGCCGATCAGCCCGGCCTTGGTCGCGGCATAGGCGGTGCGCAATTCCTTGCCCAGGGCCGCGCGCGAGGCAATGTTGACGATGCGCCCAAATCCCGCCGCCTTCATGCCCGGTAGCAGCGCCTGCGCGCATTGCATGGCGCAGCGCAGATTGAGCTGCACCGTGGCGTCGAGATCTTCGAAGGTCTGTTCTTCGAGGGTTGCGGGGCGGACCACGCCGACATTGTTGACGAGTCGCGTGATCGGACCGCTTTCCAGCGCTTTCACCAGCGCGTGTGCCGTCGCCTCCGGATCGGACAGATCGGCGTTGATGTCGCCGCCGACGCGATCGATGACGATAGGCGTATAACCGTCTTCGCGCGCCCGTGCTGCGCAGGCTGCGCCGATGCCTGATGCGCCGCCGGTGATCAGAACCCGTTCCATGGTCGCTCCTCCCATTATTTTTCATCGACAGCATAGACACGCGAACCGCCGGGTCACCGCGCGCGTGCGGCGAGACCGCATGCGTGCTATCCCCATCCCGGCAGTTCGCGGACGGCATACGCGCCGCTGCGGCCGATTTCGTGCGCGCAGGGGCGCTTTTCGTGCGCGCGGCGTTGACTCGCGCCCCGGCCATGCTAATCACCCCGCACGCCTTGCAGCGCCGCGATTTTCGAGCGCCGCGATCTGCGAGGATCAGGCGGCAGCACCGGATGCGCCGCGCCACGCGAGCAAACGGATAGCGAACCAGTGACCGACCAGACCTCTTCGACGCCCGTCTCCCATTCGCAGATGGCCAATGCCGTGCGCGCTCTCGCCATGGATGCCGTCGAGAAAGCCAAATCCGGCCATCCCGGCCTGCCCATGGGCGCCGCCGATATCGCCACGGTTCTCTTTACGCAGCATCTCAAATACGACGTGACCGATCCCGCCTGGCCCGATCGCGATCGTTTCGTGCTCTCTGCCGGCCACGGCTCGATGCTGCTCTATGCGCTGTTGCACCTGACCGGCGTGAAGGGTGTGACCATCGACGAGCTGAAGAATTTCCGCCAGCTGCATTCGCTGACGCCGGGCCATCCGGAGAATTTCGTCACACCGGGCGTCGAGACCACCACCGGCCCGCTCGGGCAGGGCATCGCCACCGCTGTCGGCATGGCTCTGGCCGAGCGCATGCTCGCCGCCGAATACGGCGCCGATCTCGTCGACCACCACACCTATGTTCTGGCCTCCGACGGTGATCTGATGGAGGGCGTCAGCCAGGAATCGATCGCCTTGGCCGGGCATCTGAAGCTCAACCGGCTGATCGTTCTTTTCGACGATAACGGCATCTCCATCGACGGGCCGCTCTCGCTCGCCGATTCCACCGACCAGATCAAGCGCGTCGAGGCCTCGGGCTGGCGCGGTATCCGCGTCGACGGGCACGATCCGGAGGCGATTTCGCAGGCCATCGCGGAGGCCAAGGCCTCCGACCGCCCGGTCCTGATCGCCTGCAAGACCACGATCGGCTACGGCGCCCCCAACCGCGCAGGCACCTCCAAGGCCCATGGCGAGCCGCTCGGCGCCGAGGAGATGGAGGGCGCGAAGAAGGCGCTTGGCTGGCCGCACGCGCCCTTCGAAATCCCGCAGGAGATCAAGCAGGCCTGGGAAGAGGCCGGTCGTCGCGGTGCACAGGCACGCGCTGACTGGCAGGCCCGGATCGGCAAGCTGGAATCGTCTGCGCGCGCCGAATTCGAGCGGCGCCTGAAGGGCACGGTTCCCGCCGGGCTCGCCGGTGCCGTCACGGCGCTCAAGGACAGGCTGGCCGCCGAGCCGGCCAAGGTCGCCACCCGCAAGGCCAGCGAGATGGCACTGGAGGCGATCACCCCGGTCATGCCCGAACTGACGCTGGGCTCCGCCGACCTGACGCCGTCGAACAACACCAAGACCAAGGCTGCCGTGCCGGTGAAACCCGGCGATTTCGCCGGTCGCTATATTCATTACGGCATCCGCGAGCACGGCATGGCGGCGGCGATGAACGGCATTGCCCTGCATGGGGGGCTGCGCCCCGCCGGTGCGACCTTCTTCGTCTTTACCGATTACGCCCGCCCGGCGATCCGCATCGCCGCGCTTTCGGGGCTGCCCTCGGTCTATATCATGACGCATGATTCGATCGGGCTGGGCGAGGACGGCCCGACGCACCAGCCGGTGGAGCATCTCTCCGCCTTCCGCGGCATGCCCAATATCAGCGTGTTCCGTCCCTGCGACGCGATCGAGACGGCGGAATGCTGGCAGCTCGCGCTGGAATGCACGGACGGGCCGAGCATTCTGGCTCTTACCCGTCAGGGTCTCTCCCAATCGCGTGCGACGGGCGGGGCGGATAATCTGTGCGCCGCCGGGGCCTACGAGATCGCGGCGGCGGAAGGCGAGGCGCAGGCGGCCCTGTTCGCCTCCGGTTCCGAGGTTGAGATCGCCTTGCAGGCGAAGGCGATTCTGGATGAACGCGGAACGCCGACGCGCGTTGTCTCGGTGCCTGCGCTCGATCTGTTCCTGGCGCAGCCGGATGAAGTGCGTGCCCGGATCATCGGCAAGGCGCCGGTCCGGGCAGCGGTGGAAGCCGGCGTGCGTTTCGGCTGGGACGCCGTGATCGGAGAAGATGGAATCTTCGTCGGTATGGCGAGTTTCGGTGCGAGCGCGCCCTACAAGGATCTCTACCAGCATTTCGGCATCACGCCGGAGAAGCTGGCGGATGCGGTGACGGCGCGCCACAACGGCTGAGGGCCGGTTGAGCGCGACGCGGTTGAGACAGATTTGACAGGGAGATTGACGTCATGACGGTTAAGGTTGCCATTAATGGCTTCGGGCGCATCGGGCGCAACATCCTGCGCGCCATCGCCGAGAGCGGGCGCACGGATATCAAGGTCGTCGCCATCAACGATCTCGGCCCGGTCGAGACCAATGCGCATCTTCTGCGCTATGATTCGGTGCATGGTCGCTATCCGGGCGAGGTCAAGGTCGATGGCGACACCATCGATGTCGGCTCCGGCCCGATCAAGGTGACGGCGGTGCGCAATCCCGCCGAATTGCCCCACAAGGAGCTCGGCGTCGATATCGCGCTCGAATGCACCGGCATCTTCACCGCCCGCGACAAGGCGGCGGCGCATCTGGAAGCGGGCGCCAAGCGCGTGATCGTCTCCGCGCCGGCATCGGGGGCGGATCTGACGCTGGTCTATGGCGTCAACCACGACAAGCTGACGAAGGATCACCTCGTCATCTCGAACGCGTCCTGCACCACCAACTGCCTCGCGCCGGTGGCCAAGGTGCTTAACGATGCGGTGGGGATCGAGCACGGTTTCATGACCACGATCCATTCCTATACCAACGACCAGCCCTCCCTCGACCAGATGCACAAGGATCTGTATCGCGGGCGTGCGGCGGCGGTCTCGATGATCCCGACCTCGACGGGCGCTGCCAAGGCGGTGGGCCTCGTCCTGCCGGAACTCGACGGCAAACTCGACGGGGCCGCGATCCGCGTGCCGACGCCGAACGTCTCGGTGGTCGATCTGAAATTCGTCGCCGCGCGCGAGACCACCATCGACGAGATCAACGACGCGATCAGGAAGGCGGCGGACGGCCCGATGAAGGGCGTGCTCGGCTATACGCTCGAGCCCAACGTGTCCATCGATTTCAACCATGACCCGCATTCCTCGGTCTTCCACATGGATCAGACCAAGGTGACGGGCGGCAAGCTGGTGCGTGTCGTTTCCTGGTACGACAATGAATGGGGCTTCTCCAACCGCATGGCTGACACCGCCGTGCTGATGGGCAAGACCCTCTGATCCCGTCAACGCACCGGGCGGCCTGCGCGTCGCCCGGTGTCGTGTTGCGGTCTGATTCCCTTTCCCGTTGATATTCCGGAGCCCTGTTGATGAGCGATTTCAAGACCCTCGACGACGTCTCGTTTCAGGGCAAGCGCGTATTGTTGCGCGTCGATCTCAACGTGCCGACGGAGGGCGGCAAGGTCACCGACAAGACGCGGATCGAGCGCGTCGCGGGGACCATTCGCGAAATCGCCGGCAAGGGCGGGCGTGTGGTGCTGCTGGCGCATTTCGGACGCCCCAGGGGCAAGCGCGTCGAGGGCGAAAGCCTCGCCCCGGTCGCGGAAGCGGTGGGCAAGGTACTCGACCGCAAGGTGACCTTCGCCGATGATTGCATCGGCGAGGCGGCCAAGACAGCCATTGATGCCTTGGATGACGGCGAGATCGTGCTTCTGGAAAACACCCGCTTTCACGAAGGCGAGGAGAAGAACGACCCGGACTTCGCCAAGGCGCTCGCCGCAAACGGCGATCTCTACGTCAATGACGCCTTCTCGGCGGCCCATCGCGCCCATGCCTCGACAGAGGGCCTCGCCCATCTGCTCCCGGCCTATGCGGGCCGCGCCATGCAGAAGGAGCTGGAGGCCCTGACCAAGGGGCTGGAAAAGCCGACGCGTCCCGTCTGTGCCGTCGTCGGCGGCGCCAAGGTCTCCACCAAGATCGACCTTCTGGAGAATCTCGTCGGTCGGGTCGACAAGCTCGTGATCGGCGGCGGCATGGCCAATACCTTTCTGCACGCCAAGGGCATCGCCGTGGGCAAGTCGCTGGCCGAACGCGATCTCTCGGAGAGCGCGCAAAAGATCATGGCGCGGGCGCAGGAGGCGGGCTGCGAGATCATCCTGCCCGTCGACGCCGTGGTCGCAAAGGAATTCAAGGCCGGTGCCGCCAGCAATGTCCATATGATCGACACCATTCCGGAAGACGGGATGATCCTTGATCTCGGCCCCGCCTCGGTGGAGCGGGTCAAGGCGGCGATGAGCGATTCGCGCACCATCGTCTGGAACGGGCCGCTGGGTGCGTTCGAGATCAAGCCGTTCGACAAGGGGACCGTGGATGCCGCGCGCTATGCCGCAAGGCGCACGGAGGCGAAGGCGATCGTCACGGTCGCCGGCGGCGGCGATACGGTCGCCGCGCTCAACCATGCCGGCGTGGCCGACGCGTTCACCTATGTCTCGACCGCAGGCGGCGCCTTCCTCGAATGGCTGGAAGGCAAGGCGCTTCCCGGTGTCGCGGCCTTGCGCAAGAGTTGATGCCGGTTCCCGGCGCTGTTTTCGCTATATGAGGGGATGAAACGTGATGAATCTGGATCAACTGACCGATATCGCCGAAAAGATGGTCGCGCCCGGCAAGGGCATTCTCGCCGCTGACGAGAGCTCGGGCACGATCAGGAAGCGCTTCGACGCGATCAACGTGGAATCCACTGAAGAAACCCGCCGCGACTACCGCGAAATGCTGTTTCGCACCGATTCCGCGATGAAGGAAAATATTTCCGGCGTTATCCTCTATGACGAGACCATCCGCCAGAAGGCCGCCGACGGCACCCCGCTGGTCAAGCTGATCGAGGCGGCGGGCTCGATTCCCGGCATCAAGGTCGATGCCGGCGCCAAGCCGCTCCCCGCCTGCCCCGGTGAGACCGTGACGGAGGGCCTCGACGGTCTGCGCGATCGCCTGAAGGATTATTACGCGCTCGGCGCCCGCTTCGCCAAATGGCGCGCTGTGATCGATATCGCCGACGGCATCCCGACCTGGACCTGCGTCAAGACCAACGCGCATGCGCTCGCGCGCTACGCTGCGCTCTGCCAGGAGGCGAATATCGTCCCGATCGTCGAGCCGGAAGTGCTGATGGATGGCGATCACGACATGCAGCGTTGCGCCGATGTCACCGAATGGGTGCTCAAGACGGTCTATGAGGAGCTCTACGAGCAGCGTGTCGTGCTCGAAGGCACCATTCTCAAGCCGAACATGATCGTACCGGGCAAGAAGAGCGCGAAGCAGGTTTCAGTCGAGGAGGTCGCCGAGCGCACCATCATGGTGCTGGAGCGCTGCGTCCCCGTCGCGGTGCCGGGCATCGCTTTCCTCTCGGGCGGCCAGTCCGACGCGCAGGCCACGGCGCATCTCGACGCCATGAACAGGATCGGTGGCTTCCCCTGGAACATGACCTTCTCCTATGGCCGTGCCCTCCAGGCCGCGCCGCAGAAGGCCTGGTCCGGCAAGAAGGAGAATATCCCCGCCGCACAGAAGGCCTTTGCGCATCGCGCCAAGATGAACGGGCTGGCCTCGCTCGGTGAATGGAGCAAGGATCTCGAGAGCACCTGATCGGGCGGCACGCCGAGCCTGCGGGCAGGACCGGCGCGCATCTTGACAACGCGAGCCACTTGTCGTAGCCACGGCGCTTCAGCAAAACTGAGGTGTTTTGCATGCGCCGTGCGCCGCTTCGGTGGTGCGCATTCACGATAGCCGGAAACTGCAAAGAAGCCGGCCCCGACGGTCGAATGCCGCCGGAGAGCCGGATCGAACACGAGGAAAAAAACGATGTTCGCAGTGATCAAGACCGGCGGCAAGCAGTACCGCGTCGCCGCCGATGATGTCATTACGGTCGAGCGCCTTCCCGCCGCTGCGGGTGAGAGCGTCACGATCACCGAAGTGCTGATGCTGGCCAATGGCGATGACGTGAAGGTCGGTGCGCCCACGGTCGAGGGCGCCTCCGTCGTCGCCGAGGTGGTCGAGCTGACCCGCGGCCCGAAGGTCATCGCCTTCAAGAAGCGTCGCCGCCAGAATTCGAAGCGCAAGCGCGGTCACCGCCAGGATCTGATCACCCTGCGCATCACCGAGATTCTCGCCGACGGGGCCAAGCCCTCGGGCAAGAAGGCGACAGTGAAGAAGACCGCCGCGAAGAAGGCCCCCGCCGAGGCCGAGGCTGCCGGGGATGCCGCCGCTGAAGAGAAATCCGCGTAAGACGCGACCGCCACCGGGCGTCACACGCAAGTATCATTGAGGGGAGTAGACCCATGGCACACAAAAAGGCAGGCGGCTCGTCCCGTAACGGTCGCGATTCCGAAGGTCGCCGTCTCGGCGTGAAGAAATTCGGCAACGAGCGCGTCGCGGCCGGCAACATCATCATTCGCCAGCGGGGCACGAAGGTGCATCCGGGGGTGAATGTTGGCCTCGGCAAGGATCATACGATCTTCGCGCTCTGTGAAGGGCGCGTGCAGTTCGGCAAGAAACTCGGCCGATCGATCGTATCCGTACTACCGGCCCAGGAGGCCGCAGAGTAAACCGGCGAGAGCAAAGTCCGACGAAGGAGCTCCCGCCGGGTCCCACCACCCCCCGGCGGTCGAAAGCTCCAGATGCGGCACAATGCCCTGCCAGAGAGCTCCGAAAGACCCCGGGGGAGGTGGAACACCACCTCCCCTTCGTCGTTTTCAAACGGATTCCCCGGAAATTCCGGATCCCGCGAGATCGGAGCTGAATGCATGTTCCCCGACCTGACCCGTGATGACGTCTTCCGTCTCGAAACCGCCCGCCTCTGGCTGCGCTGGCCGCGCCATGGCGACGCCCGAGCCGTGCAGGATCTCGCTGCGGCCAAAGAGGTAGCGGACATGATGACCAAGCTGCCGCATGCCTATCCGCATGACGGCGCAGATGGTTTCATCCTCTCCGCGCGCCATGCCAACATGGAGGGGGCTGGGTTGACGCTCGCCATCGCACCGAAGGCGCGCCAGACCATGCCGATCGGCGTGATCGGGGTGTTTCCCGACCGGGATGCCGGTGGGTCGGAGCTCGCCTTCTGGATCGGCCGTCCCTTTTGGGGCGAGGGCTTCATGACCGAAGCCGTAGAAGCCATGCGTGATGCTGCCTTCCGTTTCGCGGATACGCAGGTGCTGAAGGCGCGCGCTGCCCTCGACAATCCTGCCTCCCGGCGGGTTCTGGCCAAATGCGGCTTCGAACGGGCCCCCGGTGACGGTGTCGACACTTTCCGGATAACGCGGGCGCAATGGCGGCAGGAGGCGCAGGCCCAGCAGGAAAAGCCGCTGCGCGCGTCGCAATCGCTCCTTCGGGGCTTGACGGCGCGCGCGGGCACTGAAAACGATCTGCCGCAAGCGGCGGAATAAGCGTAATGGCGCAAGCCACCCTCCACCGCCCCGGCCCGTCCGGGGCGGTTCGCATAGTAAAGACAAAGACGATGAAGTTTCTCGACCAGGCAAAGATATTCATCCGCTCCGGCGATGGCGGGGCGGGCTGTGTCTCGTTCCGGCGCGAGAAATACATCGAGTTCGGCGGGCCCGACGGTGGCGATGGCGGGCGCGGCGGCGATGTCTGGGCGGAATGCGTGGAGGGGTTGAACACGCTGATCGACTACCGCTACCAGCAGCATTTCAAGGCACAGAAGGGCGTGCACGGCATGGGCCGCAACCGCACCGGCGCTTCGGGCGACGACGTGGTGCTCAAGCTGCCGGCCGGTACGCAGATCCTCGACGAGGATGGCGAGACGGTGATTGCCGATCTCACGGAGATTGGCCAGCGCATCAGGCTCGCACGCGGCGGCAATGGCGGTTTCGGCAACGCGCATTTCGTCTCCTCGACCAACCGTGCCCCTCGCAGGGCCAATTCCGGTCAGGATGGCGAGGAGCGCTGGATCTGGCTGCGGCTCAAGCTGATCGCCGATGCGGGCTTGGTTGGCCTGCCGAATGCCGGCAAATCGACCTTTCTCGCCACGGTCACGGCGGCCAAGCCCAAGATCGCGGATTACCCCTTCACCACCCTGCATCCCGGCCTCGGCGTGGTGCGCATTGACGGGCGCGAGTTCGTCCTCGCCGATATCCCCGGTCTGATCGAGGGCGCGCATGAGGGCGTGGGGCTGGGTGACCGCTTCCTCGCCCATGTCGAGCGCTGCCGTGTCATTCTGCATCTGGTCGAGGGCACCAGCGAGCATGCCGGCAAGGCATATAAAACCGTGCGCGAAGAGATCGAGGCCTATGAGCACGGGCTGGCCGACAAGCCCGAGATCGTGGCCCTGTCGAAGACCGATGCGCTCGACCCGGATACCTTGAAGAAGCAGCGCGACCGCCTGCGCCGCGCCTGCGGCAAGAACCCGCTGCTGCTCTCCTCGGCCACGGGAGCGGGTGTTACCGAGGCCCTGCGGGCCTTGTCCGGCACCATCGAGGAAACCCGAGGCGATGCGATCCGCTCGGAGAAGCCGGCGACCTGGTCGCCCGTCTGAAGGCAGCGGCGCCCGCATCTTCATCACGCAGACATCCCGAGGGAAATTCCATGGCCCGCAAGCTCTCCGGAACCATCATCATCGCCACCCACAATGCCGGCAAGCTGCGCGAGATGCGCGAATTGCTCGCGCCTTTCGGGATCGAGGCGACATCGGCCGGGGAGCGCGGATTGCCGGTACCGGATGAGACCGGGCACATGTTTTCCGAAAATGCCGCGATCAAGGCGCATGCGGCGGCCAAGGCGACGGGTCTGCCGGCGATCTCCGACGATTCCGGCCTGTGCGTCGCCGCGCTCGATTGCGCGCCGGGGCTTTTCTCTGCCGATTGGGCCGTCGACAAGGACTTCGCCCCGGCCATGGAGAAGGTCGAGCGGGAATTGCAAAAGCGTGGCGCGACCACGCCAGAGCAGCGGCGGGCTTACTTCGTCTCCGCCCTCGTCGTCGCCTGGCCCGATGGGCACGAGGAGATCTTCGAGGGGCGGGTGCATGGCGAGGTCGTCTGGCCGCCGCGCGGCGAGAAGGGTTTCGGCTATGATCCGATCTTCGTGCCGCAGAGTTCAAAGCTTTCCTTCGGCGAGATGAGCGCGGAGGAAAAGCACGGGATCGACTGGCTCGCCGCGCCCGACAACGCGCTCTCGCACCGCGCCCGCGCCTTTGTCGCGCTCGCCCGCGCCTGCCTCGAGCCGCGCTGAGGCGGCTCAGGGGAGAATCTGGCGCAGATAGGGCGCGATGCCGCGTCGGGGCTGCCATTGTTTCGGATAGCCGAGTGAGACCTCCTCGAAACGCGTGCCGTCGCGGATATCGCTGCGGCGCACATGCAGATGGCCGCTGATCGCGACACGCGCATCGAAGCGCCGGTGCCAGTCATGCGTCGCGCGCGTGCCGCACCAGGGCGTGAAGCGCGGGATCCGGGGAATGTGGATGAGATCGGCGCGCAGCGGATAGTGATTGACAAGGATCGTGGGCAGCCCGTGCGGGCGCGCTTCGAGCCACCCGCCGCTCAGGGAGACACGCGCGGCGCACCACTCCTCGCGCGACGCGTAAGGGGCAGGATCGAGCCGGATCTCGTCGGCGCAGACGGCGCGGCCCTCGCGTGCCCACGCGACGACATCCTCTCTCGCGAGACCGGGCGGGCGGAAGCTGTAATCATAGAGCAGAAACAAGGGCGCGATAAGGCACGGGCCGCCCGCGCCCTCCCAGACCGGCCAGGGATCTTCCGGCGTGTCGATCCCGGCGCTGCGGGCGATTTCAACCAGTGCATGATATTTTGTGTCACCTGCCAGCGCCGGGCGACCGCCTTCCGGCGCGCTCGTCCAGAGCTCGTGATTGCCGGGCACCCAGATCACGCGGGCAAACCGTGCGGCAAGCGCGGCGAGGGCGCCCGCCACGGTTTCCGGCTTCTCGGCGACATCGCCGGCGACGATCAGCCAGTCCTGCGGATACGCCGGCAGCGCGTCCAGCGCTTCGCGGTTGGTCGCATGCGCGAGATGCAGGTCACTGATGGCGAGGAGGCGCATGTTGATCCATGGGTGCATGGGGGAATGCGGTCGGTTTTCCTGCCGCAATCATGAAAGCATCCCCGGTGGCGGCACGAAGGCTTCGTCCTGCTTGACCACCTTGGTAACGATATAGGTGAAATAGCGATCGATCCCCAGATCCCGGGCAAGCCAGGCGTCGATGATATCCTGGTATTCGCCGATATCGCGCACGGCGATGCGCAGGAGATAATCGATTCCGCCTCCCAGCGACCAGCAGGCCGTGACCCGCGGATCGGCACAGATGACGGATTCGAATCGCTCGAAATCCGCGCGCGTGTGGCTGCGCAGGGTGACTTCCAGCATCACCGTGGTGAGCGGGCCGAAAGCATCGGGGGCGATGCGGGCATGATAGCCGGTGATCAGCCCGGCCTTCTCCAGCCGCGCGAGACGTGTCCAGCAGGGCGTCGGTGACAATCCTACGGCTTCGGCGAGGGCACGCTTGGTGATCCTTCCCCGGCGCGCCACGGTGGCGAGAATACGCAGATCATAGGTGTCGAGCTTGACGCTTGTCATCGCTGCATCCGGGCGCCACACTGTCCCCATTCACGAGTCGCAGCATCCGTCCGGGCGGACCGGGCGCGAAGCGTATCGGAGCGAGCATGAGCGATGCGCATCTGAAATTCAGCCGCACGGAATACGCCGCGCGGCTGGCCCGGACCCGTGCGTCCATGGCTGAGCAGGAGCTTGATCTGCTGATCGTCAGCGATCCCTCCAACATGGCCTGGCTCACAGGTTACGATGGCTGGTCCTTCTACGTTCACCAATGTGTCCTCGTTTCGCATGAGGGGGAGCCGGTCTGGTACGGTCGCCTGCAGGATGCCGCCGGTGCACGCCGCACGGCCTATCTGCAGGATGACAACATACTCTCCTATCCCGATCACTATGTGCAATCCACCGACCATCATCCGATGGATCTGCTGGCCGCGATCATCGAATCGCGTGGCTTCGACAAGGCGCGCATCGGGGTCGAACTCGACAATTACTATTTTACCGCCGCCGCTTATGCCGCACTGACCACGCATCTGCCCAATGCGCTCTTCCTCGATGCCACCGCGCTGGTAAACTGGAACCGGGCGATCAAGAGCGAGGCCGAGATCGGCTTCATGCGCAAGGCCGCGCGGATCGTAGAGGCGATGCACCAGCGCATCCTGGAAAAGGCCGAGCCGGGTATCCGCAAATGCGATCTCGTGGCCGAGATCTACGATGTCGGGATACGCGGGGTTTCGGAAACGGGCGGCGACTATCCCGCCATCGTGCCGCTGCTGCCGTCGGGACCTGATGCCGCCGCGCCGCATCTCACCTGGAACGATCAGCCCCTGCGGGCCGGGGAGGGGACCTTCTTCGAGATTGCTGGCTGCGTGAACCGCTATCATTGTCCGCTCTCGCGCACGGTCTTCCTCGGCAAGCCGCCGCCGGCCTTCCGGGATGCGGAGAAGGCCGTGCTCGAAGGCATGGAGGCGGGGCTCGAGAATGCGCGCCCGGGCATGACCTGCGAGGATATCGCCTTCGGCTTCTTCAGTGTGCTGGAGCGCTACGGCATCATCAAGGACAACCGCACCGGCTATTCCATCGGGCTGAGCTATCCGCCCGACTGGGGCGAGCGCACCATGAGCCTGCGCTCGGGCGACCGCACCGTGCTCGAACCGGGCATGACCTTCCACTTCATGAGCGGGCTCTGGCTGGCCGATATGGGGCTCGAGATCACCGAGAGCATCCTGATCACCGAAACCGGGGTGGAATGCCTCGCCAACGTCCCGCGCGAACTCTTCATCAAGGAATGAAACCGCAGCGATGACCAACAGCCTGCACCCATCCCCGATCAGCTGCGACCTTGATTTCGCGCGCGACGGCGCGCAACACGGTTTCCTGCGCCTGCCCTGGAGCCGTGACGATTCCGCCTGGGGCGCGGTGATGATTCCGATCAGCGTGATCCGCAACGGCGCCGGCCCGACAGCGCTCGTCACCGCCGGCAATCACGGGGATGAATATGAGGGGCCGATCGCCCTGCATGATCTCGCGGCCGCGCTCGACCCCGCGCAGATCACCGGGCGGATCATCATCCTCCCGGCCATGAATGCCCCCGCCTTCCGCGCCGGCACGCGCACCTCACCGATCGACGGAGGCAATCTCAACCGGCTCTTTCCCGGTCGCCCGGACGGCACGCCGACGCAGAAGATCGCCGATTACGTCACGCGCCATCTGCTGCCGCTGGCCGATTGCGTGCTCGATTTTCATTCCGGCGGCAGGACGCTGGATTTCCTGCCGCTGGCCGCCTGCCACATCCTGCCCGACAAGGCGCTCGAAGCGCGCTGCAGGGAAGCCGTGGCAGCCTTCGGCGCGCCATACGCGCTGCAGATGATCGAGATGGATGCGGTGGGCATGTTCGACACCACCGCTGAGGCGATGGGCAAGACCTTCGTCACGACGGAGCTCGGCGGGGCCGGCACCGCGACACCGGACAGCATCGCGATCGCCAAGCGCGGCCTGCGCGGCTTTCTCGCCCATGCGGGGATTCTCGCCGGGGATGAAGGCGTAACCACACAGGCGGCCTGGCCGGAAACGATCTGGCTCGACATGCCCGACGGCGATTGCTTTCTCGTCAGCGAGGAGGAAGGGCTGATCGAACCGCTGGTGACCCTCGGCGATCGGGTCGCGTGCGGCGATGTCGTCGCGCGTATTTATCCGTTCGGGCGCTCCGGGCGCATGCCCTTGTCCTGCCATGCGCGCCGCGACGGGATCGTGATGGCCCGCCATGTGCCGGGGCTCGTCAAGCCGGGGGATTGCATCGCCGTCTTCGCCGTTCCCGCCAGCTGATCAGGAGCGAAACAGACGCGTATACTGGGTTTCGTGGCAAATCGCCCCGAGATCCGAGGCGAAGACGCAGCCGCCGAGGCTCTCATCAAGGCCCTCATCGTCATGCGTGCTGATCAGGGTGACGGCGCGCGCCGGCAGGCCGGGAAGCAGGCCCGCGATGATACGCTGCCCGTCAGTCTGACCGATGGCGCCGAGACGGATCGCGGCGGAGACGAGATTCCCGAGGAAGCCCGCGAGATAGGCTTCAAGCAAGGCCTGCAACGGCAGCGCATGGCCCCGCCCTGCCATGCCGACGGCGACCGGATAGGGCGTTGCTTCCTCGCCATCCAGTCCCGCACGCTTCGCCTGCCATGCGCTGACCGGGGTGCAGGGCCAGGCGCTCGCGATCGCGGTGAGGAAGGCATCGCCCTGCATGCAGGTCTCTAGCCGGCGCTCGCGCGAACCGGCGAGCGAACGCGCCAGCGCCGCGAGTTCTGCAAGC
>NZ_DATGCW010000375.1:0-15713 GCF_035311605.1 Saliniramus sp. | reverse complement strand
TCAGGTCCCCTGCTTCGCGCAACCCCGCCGTATCAACAATGGTCACCGGCAGGCCGTCCAGGTCGCAGCGCACTTCGATCACGTCGCGCGTGGTGCCGGCAATCGGAGAGACGATGGCGACGTCGCGGCGCGCGAGCGCGTTCAGCAGTGTTGACTTGCCCGCATTGGGCGGGCCGGCAAGAACCACGTGGAACCCTTCACGCAACCGCTCGCCGCGCTTGGCATCGCGCAAATGCTCTTCGAGCGTTTGCAAGAGCTTCAGCGCTTTCGCTTGCGCTTCATTCTCCAGGCGGTCGGGAATATCCCCTTCATCAGCAAAATCGAGGGCACCTTCGAGCAGCGCCTGACATGCGATTGCTTCCTCGCGCCAGCGTTCCGCCTCGCCGCCGAGCCCACCTTCGAGCTGCCGCAAGGCCTGACGGCGCTGGAACTCGGTCTCCGCATCGATAAGATCGGCGAGCCCCTCGACCTCGGAGAGGTCCATGCGCCCGTTCAGGAAGGCGCGGCGGGTGAATTCGCCGGCCTCCGCTAGGCGGCATCCGGCAATCTGCGACAGAGCAGCGAGCACGGCCTGACGAACAGCAAGACCGCCATGAATATGCAGTTCCGCGACATCCTCACCCGTAAACGAAGTCGGGCCAGGGAAGAAGACGACCAGTGCCTGGTCGAGCGTCGCGCCGTCATCGGGATTGCGCAACTCGCGCAGCCGCATCATCCGCGCTGCCGGAACCTCACCGGCGATCACTTCAAGCACGACCTGCGTCTGCAATCCGGAAATCCGGATCACACAGATGCCGGCGCGCCCGAACCCGGAGGCTGGAGCGAAAATGGTGTCGTCGCCTGATACGGGTTCGGCCATGCGCGTTATCAGGGAGCATTCTCACACGGACCGCTGCTGCGGCCCGTCAGGTGTTCATCGAATCGAAGAAATCCGAATTGCTCTTGGTCGCACGAAGCTTGTCCAGGAGAAATTCCGCCGCATCGACCGTACCCATCGGATTGAGGATACGCCGCAGCACATACATTTTCTTGAGCACTTGCGGATCCACCAGCAGCTCTTCCTTGCGGGTGCCGGAGCGGGTGATGTCCAGAGCCGGGAAGACGCGCTTGTCGGAGACCTTGCGGTCGAGAATGATCTCGCTGTTGCCAGTACCCTTGAACTCCTCGAAGATCACCTCGTCCATGCGCGAACCGGTATCGATCAGCGCGGTCGCGATGATGGTCAGCGAGCCGCCTTCCTCGATATTGCGCGCGGCACCGAAGAAGCGCTTGGGGCGCTGCAGGGCATTGGCATCGACACCGCCGGTCAGCACCTTGACGGAGGAGGGAACCACGGTGTTGTAGGCGCGGCCCAGACGCGTGATGGAATCGAGCAGGATAACCACGTCACGGCCATGCTCGACGAGGCGCTTGGCCTTCTCGATCACCATCTCCGCCACCTGGACGTGACGTGTGGCCGGCTCGTCGAAGGTCGAGGCGATCACCTCACCCTTCACCGAGCGTTCCATATCGGTGACTTCCTCGGGACGCTCGTCGATCAGAAGCACGATCAGATAGCATTCGGGGTGATTGCTGGTGATCGATTGCGCGACATTCTGCAAGAGCACGGTCTTGCCGGTACGCGGCGGCGCGACGATCAGGCCGCGCTGACCCTTGCCGATCGGCGAAACGATATCGATGATGCGCGCAGAGTAGTCCTTGCGCGTGGGATCCTCGATCTCGAGCTTGAGGCGCTCATCGGGATAGAGCGGCGTGAGATTGTCAAAATGGACCTTGTGGCGGACCTTGTCCGGATCCTCGAAATTGACGGTGCTGACCTTGAGCAGCGCGAAATAGCGCTCGCCCTCCTTCGGACCTCGGATCGGCCCCTCGACCGTATCGCCCGTGCGCAAACCGAAACGGCGGATCTGCGAGGGGGAGATGTAGATGTCATCCGGGCCGGGCAGGTAATTCGATTCGGCAGAGCGCAGAAAACCGAAGCCGTCCTGAAGCACTTCGACGACACCCTCGCCGATGATCTCGACGTCGCGGGTGGCAAGTTGCTTGAGGATGGCGAACATCAGCTCCTGACGGCGCATGGTGCTCGCATTCTCGACTTCGAGCTCTTCTGCGAAGGATGTCAGCTCGGTCGCGGATTTGATCTTCAAATCCTGTAGTTTGATTTCCCTCATCGGGGAACACTCTCGATCAGTTTGGAGAAAAGCTGTAACGGTGGGGAACCGTCCGACATTCTGCCTTGCGGGGGAATTTTTCGCCGGGTCCAGGACCTGCCGCTATGGGCGGGTTCCATCAAGGCGAGGCAACGCAACCTGTCTATCAGGGAAGATTGGCGATGCTTAAACCCTTTTGGCGCAGATCACAAGAAAAAATCACACGCGGCCGTCAACGGCTCAGCCGAAAGGCTTCATCACAACGAAGAAGACGATCCCGATCATCAAAACGGTCGGCACTTCGTTGATGATGCGGTACCAGCGGCCCGGGCGGGTATTGGCGTCGCGGGCGAAGATTTTCACCACCCGCGCCAGATAGACATGGCTCGCCAGCAGAAGCACGACAAGCAGCGTCTTTGCATGCAGCCAGCCGGAAGACCACCAGCCGGCCATGAAGCCCAGCCACAACCCGGTGATCACGCTGACGATCATGGCCGGCGTGGTGATGGCCTTCATCAGCCGCCGTTCCATCACCTTGAAGGTCTCGGATTGGCGCGACCCGATTTCCGCATCGACATGGTAGACGAAAAGACGTGGCAGATAGAGCAGGCCAGCCATCCAGGAAATGATGGCGAGGATATGGACGAATTTCAGCCACAGATAAGGATCACTCATCGCCGTTACCTGATCCTCAGCCTTGCGCCGCACGCACGCGCGCGATCATCTGCGCGACGTGTTCCACAGGCGTCTGCGGCACGATACCATGGCCGAGATTGAAGATATGCGGGCGCCCGCGCGCAGCGGCAAGCACTGCATCCACCCCCTCATCCAGGGCCTTGCCGCCAGCCACCAGCGCCAGCGGATCGAGATTGCCCTGGGTCGGGAGCGTCACCGGCAGCGTTGGCAGCACCCGGGTCAGATCCAGCGACCAGTCCAGCGCGATGGCATCGGCAAAGCCCGCTTCCACGAGTTTGGCGAGATTGGGCCCGCCTCCGCGCAGGAAAACGATGACCCGTGCCTGCGGACGCCGGGCCTTCAGCCCCTCAACGATCCGGCGCATGGGCATGAGCGAAAGCGGCTCCAGAAGCGGCGCCGAGAGCGCGGCACCGAAACTCTCGAAGAGCTGGATCGCATCGGCCCCGGCATCGACCTGGGCGGTCAGATAATCGATCGAGGTCTCGACCAGCATGTCGATCAGTGCAGCCATGAATTCCGGATCGCGATAGGCGGCGATGCGCGCCGGCGCCTGATCCGGGGTGCTCTTGCCCGCAATCATGTAGCTCGCCACGGTCCAGGGTGCTCCGCAGAAACCGAGTAGCGTTGTCTCGGCCGGCAATTCCCGGCGCAGCCGCCGCAGGGTCTCGAAGACCGGCGCGAGATGCTCGGCCGGGTCACGCTGGCGCAGCTTCGCAAGATCTTCGCGCGTCGTCACCGGATCGAGACGTGGCCCCTCACCCTCGGCGAACCAGAGATTCTGGCCGAGCGCATGCGGCACGACGAGGATGTCGGAAAACATGATCGCTGCATCGAACCCGTAGCGCCGGATCGGCTGGAGCGTCACCTCAACGGCAAAATCCGGATTGTAGCACATGTCGAGAAAGCCGCCGGCCTCCGCACGCTTGGCACGGTATTCCGGCAGATAGCGCCCGGCCTGGCGCATCACCCAGATCGGTGGCGGCCAGATTGCTTCGCCATCGAGAACCCGCATGATCGCCCGGCTTTGCGTCGTCTCGCTCAACAGCGTCACTCCCTCGCGATGCGTCGCCAAGCGACGCTTGTCATTCATCTTCGATAAGACCCGAAGGCGTTGCGATCAACGCCTTGATCCGGAATCAAAAAAACAAATTTGAATATGGAATCTTTATTGGTTTTTCCTTGGCAGGCCGATTCCGCCCACACAAAACCGTCCACAGCTCGTCCACAGCTGGATGGGAAGGGTTGTGGAGGATCGAAAGTGGCGGAATTCGTTAAGGATTGATTAACGAATCCATTCCTTAACAAAGCGTTAACGCGTCAATCCGCCACCCGTATCAGCCCGGGTCGAATCACGATTCGCCCGATTCCCCCATCCGGGTCGATTCCGGCTTCCACGGAGTCGCGATTGTTGATGATCATCCCCGACTCGCGCAGCCTGCCGGGGAGCGACCTCTCCCTCTCCGAATCCATCCACAGGACGCGCGGTGCTTGCGGGAAAACCCGGCTCGTGGAATGCATGATCAGGTGATTCGCGCCTTGCGGCAGCGATCGCGACGGGCGGGTACATGCATGCGGGGGCGAAAAATGGGACGCAGCTTCTTTCACCTTCATCTCGTTTCCGACTCGACCGGCGAGACCCTGATCACGGTTGCCCGTGCCGCGACGGCGCAATATGAAGGCGTTTCCGCGATCGAGCATGTCTATCCGCTGGTGCGCTCACCGCAGCAGCTCGACCGTGTCATCGCGGAGATCGAGGCGGCGCCGGGGATCGTGCTCTATACGCTGGTGGAAAGCGAGCTCTCGGAGCGGCTCGAAGCGGCCTGCCGCGACACCGGCTCGCCGTGCCTGGCGGTGCTCTCACCCGTGCACAGCCTGTTCAAGGCCTATCTCGGCGCCGATTCGACGGCCCGGCCCGGGGCCCAACACATGCTCAATGCGGATTACTTCAAGCGTATCGATGCGATGAATTTCACGCTGATGCATGATGACGGGCAATTGCCCGACGATATCGAGGAGGCGGATGTGCTGCTCTTCGGCGTCAGCCGCACCTCGAAGACGCCGACGGCCATCTATCTCGCCAATCGTGGGCTAAAGACCGCGAATATCCCGCTGGTGCCGGGCATACCCCTGCCGCCTCATGTCGAGACTGCGAAGAAGCCGCTGATGATCGGGCTGATCGCCTCGCCGGAGCGCATCGTTCAGATCCGTGAGAACCGCATCCTCAGCCTGCATGCCTCCGAGAAGACGGATTACACCGATCGTGCGGCGGTGGCCGAGGAGATCGCCTTTTCAAAACGTCTTTTCACACGCAATCGCTGGCCGATGATCGATGTGACGCGCCGCTCCATCGAGGAGACGGCAGCTGCGATCATCGATCACTACCGCGCCCACAAGATGAAATTCATCGCGACCTGAAGGGATCGCTTCAGGCCGACTGCCGGGCCGCGCGACGCACGCCGGCGGCGAGATCGCGCACCAGTGCCTCGACGGCCGGAATGCTCTGCGCAGTGGCGCGGCCCTGCGCGTCATAGGTCGCCTTGAGCGCCGCGATCAGGGCGGAGCCCACCACGACGCCGTCAGCCCCGCGCGCGATCGATTCGGCGTGATCGCCATTCTTGACGCCGAAACCGACCACGACCGGCAGATCGGTATGGCGCTTGATTCGCCCCACCGCGCCGGAAACCTTGTCGAAATCAGGTGTCGCCGCGCCGGTAATGCCGGTGATCGAGACGTAATAGACAAAGCCGCCGGTATGTTTGAGCACGGCTGGCAGGCGCTTGTCATCGGTGGTGGGGGTGGCCAGCCGGATGAAGGCGAGCCCGGCTTCAAGCGCCGGGATGCACAATTCGCCGTCTTCTTCCGGCGGCAGATCGACGATGATCAGCCCGTCGACGCCGGCAGCTTTTGCGTCATCGATGAAGCGCGTGACGCCGTATTGCTCGACCGGGTTGAAATAGCCCATCAGGATGACCGGCGTTTCGGCATCCTCCTCGCGGAAGCGGCGCACGAGATCGAGTGTCTTCACCGTATCCTGGCCGGCTTTCAGTGCCCGCAGGCCCGAAGCCTGGATCGCCGGCCCGTCGGCCATGGGATCGGTGAAGGGCATGCCGAACTCGACGATATCCGCTCCGGCCCTCGGCAGGGCCCGCATCACCGCGAGTGAGGTTTCGGGATCGGGGTCGCCGGCCATGACATAGGTCACGAGCGCCGCGCGCCCCTCGGCGCGGCATTGCGCGAAACGGTTTTCGATGCGGCTGCTCACAAGCCTTCCCCCAGATGCTCGGCCACGGTGAAGATGTCCTTGTCGCCGCGCCCACAAAGATTAATGATCATCAGATGGTCCTGCGGTTTGTCCATGGCGATTTCGCCGGCTTTGGCGATGGCGTGGGAGGGCTCCAGCGCGGGGATGATGCCCTCGAGCTTCGACATCAGCTGGAAGGCGTCCAGCGCCTCCTTGTCGGTGGCGTGGATATATTTCACCCGCCCCGACTCGTGCAGCCAGGAATGCTCGGGGCCGATTCCGGGATAATCGAGGCCCGCCGAGATCGAATGTGCATCGGTGATCTGGCCGTCACCGTTCATCAGGAGGTAGGTGCGGTTGCCGTGCAGGACGCCGGGCTTGCCGCCGGAGAGCGAAGCGGCATGCTCGCCGCTCTCGACCCCGTGACCTGCAGCCTCGACGCCGTAGATCTCGACCGAGGCATCATCCAGGAAGGGATGGAACAGCCCGATGGCGTTCGAGCCGCCGCCGATCGCCGCGATCAGCGAATCCGGCAGGCGCCCCTCGGCTTCGAGCATCTGCGCCTTCGCCTCGGTGCCGATCACCGCCTGGAAATCGCGCACCATGGCGGGATAGGGATGCGGGCCCGCCACCGTGCCGATGCAGTAGAACGTCGTATCCACATTCGTGACCCAGTCGCGCAGGGCCTCGTTCATTGCGTCCTTGAGTGTCTTCGAGCCTGATTGCACCGGCACGACCTCGGCACCGAGCATGTTCATGCGAAACACGTTCGGACGCTGCCGCTCGACATCGACGGCGCCCATATAGACGACGCAATCGAGCCCGAAACGCGCACAGAGCGTCGCCGTCGCCACGCCGTGCTGGCCGGCGCCGGTTTCGGCGATGATCCGCTTCTTGCCCATGCGCATGGCCAGCAGGATCTGACCGAGGACATTGTTGACCTTGTGCGCACCGGTATGGTTGAGCTCGTCGCGCTTGAGATAGACCTTGGCGCCGCCGCTCTTGCCCGCTGCTTTCGCTTTCGCGCGCAGATGCTCGGTGAACCGCTCGGCATAATAGAGCGGGCTGGGCCGCCCGACATAATGCTTGAGATAGCCCTCCATCTCTTTTGCGAAGGCCGGGTCGGCTTTTGCCGCTTCATAGGCTTCCTGCAATTCGAGGATATTGGGCATCAACGTCTCTGCGACGAAACGGCCGCCGAAACGTCCGAAATGACCGGTCTCGTCCGGGCCGTTGCGGAAGGAATTGGGGGTCTGCGGTGCGTTCACGCCGATTTCGCCTTCTCGTTCGCCGACGGCGCCGCGCGCTGCCGGAAGGCCGCGCGGGCGGCCTCGATGAATTGTGTAATGCGTTGCGGGTCCTTCTCGCCGGGCGCGCGCTCCACGCCTGAGGAGACATCCACCGCATCCACCCCGGTCAGGGCGATCGCGTTGCCGACATTGGCCGGATTCAAGCCGCCTGACAACATCAGACCGGCCCTGTCGTCGAGCCCGGCGATCAGCCGCCAGTCGAAGGTGAGACCGTTGCCGCCGGGCAGGGCTTCCGGCGTCGCCGGTGGCTTGGCATCGACGAGGATGCGATCACAGCAGGCGCGGTAAGCGCCGATCTGCGCGAGATCCGTCGCATCGGCAATGCCGATTGCCTTCATCACCTTGACGCCGAAACGATGCCTGATCGCGGCGACCCGCTGCGGCGTCTCGCGCCCGTGCAACTGCAGGAACTCGGGATCGATGGCGGCGAGGATCGCCTCCAACGTAGCGTCATCGGGATCAACCGCGAGGGCGACCCGCAGCGCTTTCCCGGCTGCGCGTCGCGACAGCGGCCCTGCCATGTCGAGCGCGATATGGCGGGGACTTTTGGGAAACTGCACGAAGCCGACCATATCCGTACCGGCATCGAGCGCGGCATCAAGCGCCGGCGCATCACGTAAACCGCAGATCTTGATCTCACTGTTCATCGCGCCCCGCCTTCGCTTGGTCGGATACCGCTTTTGCCGCCGCAGCAAAAGTATCTATCGCCATCCGATAGCGACCACTGCCCGGTATATGTGAAATCCGGGACCGAAGGAAAGCCGTCAGCCGACACTTCGCGCTTCCCTGCGGCGTTTTTCCGCCATGCCCGGCACAGATACGGCCTTCGCTTTCATCTGTCCCTCACCTATTTGTAGACTATCATGCCGCTGATCCTGATCACCATCGCCGCCCTCTTCCTCGCGCTCGTCTTCCTGCCGCAATGGTGGGTCCGCGCCTCGATGCGCAAGCATGCCGCCGAACGTGAGGATTTTCCCGGGACAGGGGGCGAGCTTGCCCGGCATCTGCTTGATCTCGCCGGTTTGCGGGACGTGCGCGTCGAACTCGCCCAGCCGGGGGCCGATCATTACGATCCGATCGAGCGCGTGGTGCGGCTTTCGCCGGATAATTATGACGGTCGTTCGGTGACTGCGGTGGCCGTCGCTGCGCATGAATCCTCCCACGCGATGCAGCATGCCGACGGCAATACGCTCCTGACCACACGCGTGCGGCTCGCCGGTTCGGTCCGCGCCATTGAAGTCGCCGCCGCGATCATTCTCGCGCTCGCACCAATCGTGGCGATTCTGGTGAAATCACCCGTTCTCATCCTCCTGCAGATCGGTGTCGTGGTGGCGCTGCTCGGCTCGCGGGTGCTGATCCATATCCTCACCCTTCCCGTGGAGATGGATGCAAGCTTCAACCGCGCGCTGCCCATCCTGGAAAAGGGCGGCTATCTGAAGCAGCGCGACCTCCCCGGAGCGCGCTCCGTTTTGCGCGCTGCGGCTTACACCTATATCGCTTCGGCCCTGGTTGCGCTTCTCGATGTGGCACGGCTGCTGCGGGTTCTGCGCTTCTGAGCGGATCCCTGCAGCCGTCGACGCGGAAAGCCTTTGAAATCGGGGCGTTTTCCTGTATCCACGGGGCGTTCCCGTGAGCCAGAGCAGGACAGAGCGGAGCTCGACCATGGATTATGACGTCATCGTCGTGGGGGGTGGCCATGCCGGCACGGAAGCGGCGGCTTCTGCCGCCCGGCTCGGCGCCCGCACCGCGCTCGTCACCCATCGCCGCGACACGATCGGGGCGATGTCGTGCAATCCGGCGATCGGTGGTCTCGGCAAGGGGCATCTCGTGCGCGAGATCGACGCGCTGGACGGGCTGATGGGGCGGATCGCCGATCAGGCGGGGATCCAGTTCCGCCTGCTCAACCGCCGCAAGGGTCCGGCGGTGCGCGGGCCGCGCAGCCAGGCCGATCGCAAGCTCTATGCCCGCGCCATGCAGGCGGAGATCACCGCGATTCCGGGCCTGACCGTGATTGAAGGCGAGGCCGACGATATCGATGTCCGGGATGGTCGCGTAGCAGCCCTCAAGCTCGCTGACGGGAGGATCCTGCCGACCGGTGCCGTGGTGATCACCACCGGGACCTTCCTGCGCGGGCTGATCCATATCGGTGAGCGCAAGATTCCCGCCGGTCGTGCCGGCGAGGCGCCGGCAATGGGTCTGTCTGCCACGCTGGACCGGTTCGGCTTCGATCTGGGGCGTCTCAAGACAGGGACCCCGCCGCGTCTCGACGGGCGCAGTATTGATTGGGCCGGCGTCGATATCCAGGAGGCCGATAACGATCCGGTGCCGTTTTCGGATCTCACCGAGCGGATCACCACGCCACAGGTCTCCTGCGGCATCACCCGCACGACCGGGAAGGCGCATGACCTGATCCGCGCCAATCTGCATCGCGCCCCGATGTATTCCGGCGACATTTCCGGAACGGGGCCGCGCTATTGCCCCTCGATCGAAGACAAGGTGGTGCGCTTCGCCGACCGCTCGGCGCATCAGATCTTCCTCGAACCGGAAGGGCTGGACGACACCACCGTCTATCCCAACGGGATTTCGACATCGCTTCCGGAAGAGGTGCAAGCGGGCATCCTGCAGGGGATTCCCGGTCTCGAACGCGCCGTGATGCTCAAGCCGGGCTATGCGATCGAATATGATTACGTCGACCCGCGCAATCTCGGGCCCACTCTGGAGAGCCGGGTTATCGCCGGGCTGTTCCTCGCTGGGCAGATCAACGGGACGACCGGCTATGAGGAAGCCGCAGCGCAGGGGCTGGTTGCCGGGCTCAACGCCGCGCGCCGTGCCGGTGGCAGCGCCGGGGTGATCTTTGATCGGGCCGAATCCTATATCGGGGTCCTGATCGACGATCTGGTGACGCGCGGCGTCAGCGAGCCCTATCGCATGTTCACCTCGCGCTCCGAATATCGTCTGAGCCTGCGCATCGACAATGCCGATGAGCGGCTGACTGCACGCGGCCTGGATATCGGCTGCGTCGGTGAGCGTCGCGCGGCGCATTTTCGTGCGCGGCAGGATGCCTTGGCCGGTGCCCGCGCACTTCTCGCCGCGCATAGTCTGACGCCGAACGAGGCGGCACGGGCCGGTTTGACGCTGAACCGCGACGGCGTGCGCCGGGATGCATTTCAGCTGCTGTCCTATCCGGATATCGACTGGGCGCGGCTTGCCGCGATCTGGCCAGCTCTGGCGGCGGTGACGGCATCTGTCGCGTCGAGGCTGGAAACGGATGCGACCTATGCGGTCTATCTCGATCGCCAGGCCGCCGATATCGCCGCGCATCGCCGTGACGAGGGGATTCTGCTCGCCGCTGATCTCGATTTCGACGGCCTGCCCGGTCTGTCGAACGAACTCCGGACGAAGCTGAAAGCGGTACGGCCGCATACGCTGGGGCAGGCGGCCAGGATGGAGGGGATGACGCCGGCGGCGATCACATTGCTCGCGGGCCATGCGCGCCGACAGCGGGTCGGGCAGGACGCTGCGGAATGAGCCGTTCAGCAGGGGCAATACCGTCAGTTCCGGATTCCATCGCCCGGGCTGTTTCACGTGAAACACTGGACGACCTCACCACGCTGGTCAGCGAATTGCAAAGCTGGCAGAACGCGAAAAATCTCGTCGGTGGCAAGACCCTCGATGACGTCTGGACGCGGCATATCGCTGATTCGATGCAATTGCGGGCCCTTGCCCCAGAGGCGCGGCGCTGGCTCGATCTCGGCTCCGGTGCTGGATTGCCGGGTCTCGTCATCGCCATCATGCTGAAACACGCGCCTCCGGCTTCGGGCGAATCACCATGCGTGGTGCACTGCGTGGAGAGCAATGCACGCAAATGCGCCTTCATCCGCCATGTTGCGCGGCTGACGGCCGCGCCGGTGCGGGTGCACAATGCGCGAATCGAAGATGTGATCGCCGGTTTCGCCGGGGCGGTCGATGTGGTGACGGCGCGCGCGCTCGCGCCACTGCCGAAATTGCTGGATTGGACATCTCCCCTGTTGAAAACTGGTGTGATCGGGTTGTTTCCCAAGGGTGACAGGGCCGAGATCGAATTGACGGAATCATCCAAATACTGGAGATTCAGCAATGAGATTTCGCCGAGCATCAGCGATCCGCGCGGGCGCATCCTGCGCATTACGGAGCTGAGCGCGGCCTGACAGGATCGGGATCCGCCACATGACCACCGATATTCTCGACCTTGAATTGCACGATGCCGCCAAGGAGGCATCAGACTTGGCACCGCCGGGCCGTACGGCGCGGCCGCGCATCCTCGCCCTGGCCAACCAGAAAGGCGGTGTCGGCAAGACCACGACAGCGATCAATCTCGGCACGGCTCTGGCCGCGATCGGCGAGAAGGTGCTGATTCTCGACCTCGACCCCCAGGGCAATGCGTCGACGGGTCTCGGCATCGAGCACAAGATGCGCCATGTCTCGACCTATCATGTGCTCTCGGGGGAGCAGGATCTGCGTCGTGCGGTGATGGATACGGCGGTTCCCGGGCTCCATGTCGCGCCCTCGACTCTTGATCTTCTCGGCCTCGAGCTTGAGATTTCGCAGGAACGCAACCGCGCGCATCGGCTGCGCCTTGCCATTGAAGGGCTTGCGCTCGGTGATCATCTGCGGGCGGAGCCGTTCACCTATATCCTGATCGATTGTCCGCCATCGCTGAACCTGCTCACCATCAACGCACTCGCCGCAGCCGATGCGGTCCTTGTCCCGCTGCAATGCGAATTTTTCGCGCTGGAGGGGCTGAGTCAGCTGATCCGGACGGTGGATCAGGTCAAGCATGCGATCAATCCCCGGCTGGAGATCCATGGCGTGGTGCTCACCATGTATGACCCGCGCAACAATCTTTCCGGCCAGGTGGTCTCGGATGTGCGCGAATTCATGGGTTCGAAGGTCTTCGAGACGATGATCCCGCGCAACGTCAGGGTCTCGGAGGCCCCGTCGCACGGCAAGCCGGTTCTGCTCTACGATCTCAAATGCGCCGGTTCGCAGGCCTATCTGCGGCTGGCATCGGAAGTGATACAGCGGGAGCGCGGCCTCAAGGCAGCGTAACCATTGTCGCGGAATGGGCAGATGCTGCCCGAAGTTTCGAGCCGCATCGCGGCGTGCTGATCGGCATATCTGCAACCGGCGCGATGGGCGGGTAGTCTGAGGAGAGGTTGGGTCATGGCGGAAGACGGTCAAAGAGCGCGCCTGGGGCGCGGCCTCGCAGCGCTGATCGGTGATGTGGGTGATGAGGAGAATGTGACGGACCGGGGTCGTGGCCAGAAGCGCGTTCCGGTCGAATTCCTTAAGCCCAACCCACGTAATCCACGCAAGAGCTTCTCGGATGATGACCTCGCAGACCTCGCGAATTCAATTCGCGAGCGTGGCGTTATTCAGCCTATCGTTGTGCGAGCTCTTCCGAATCTGGCCGATGCTTTCGAGATCATCGCTGGCGAGCGGCGTTGGCGCGCGGCGCAGCGCGCCGGCCTCCATGATGTGCCGATCGTTATCGTCGAAGCGGATGATCGCACCTCGCTGGAATTCGCCATTGTCGAGAACGTCCAGCGCGCCGACCTTAATCCGATCGAGGAAGCAGCGGGTTATCAGCGGCTTCTGGATGAATTCGCCTACTCGCAGACGGATCTCGCCACGGTGATCGGCAAGAGCCGCAGCCATGTCGCCAATACGCTGCGTCTGTTGAAGCTGCCGGATCCCGTCCGTGTGATGCTCGAAGACGGGGAGCTCAGTGCCGGTCATGGGCGGGCGCTTCTGGGTATCGACAATCCGGAATCCGTGGCGCGCCGGATCCGTGATCAGGGCATGAATGTTCGCGATGTCGAGCGTCTGGCCCAGGAAGGCGACGAGAACAGCCAGCGCCCGCGCAAGCGCAAGAGCGTCGAGAAGGATCCGGATACGCGTGCCCTGGAGCAGGCCCTCGAAGATGTGCTTGGCCTGTCGGTCAATATCGATCACAAGGGCAGCGGCGGTGAATTGCGCATCCGTTATGCGTCGCTCGACCAACTCGATCAGCTCTGCCGCCGACTGCGCGATTCCGCTCGCGCCACCACAGGGGTTTGAGGTCTCGATTCAGCGGCGTTTGCTGCGGGCCGCGCGCGCGATGTCGAGGATGGCTCGGGACGTCAGAACATCGGTCAGCTCCGCATTGCGCCGCGTTTCGAGAACGGCTCCCTGAAGCCGCTCGATCGCGGAGAGGAGCCTTTTCGGGCCCCAGATTTCCAGCTGTACCTTCGCCGCTGCCTTGCGCTTGAAGAACAAGCCACGCCAGTTCTCAACGGCGCGTCCCGGTTGATTACCATGCGCGACAGACTCGGCATGGGGGAGCAGTGCTACAGCGTGGCGATTCAGTGCGCCGAGGAGGACATGGGCGACGGCGCCCTCGGCGCGCAGGCGGCGAAACGTGCTGTCCGCCTCGCTCATGCGTCCGCAGAATGCGGCATCCACCAGCATATCCGTCTTCAGATCCGCGACATTGCTTGATACGGCTTGAATATCTTCGATCTCGAGCCGATCCTGCCCATAGGCGTAAAGCAGGATCTTCTCGATCTCGGCCCGAGTCGACAGCCGGTCGCCACCAAGCGAATCGACGAGCCATTGCCGCGTTTCACGTGAAACACTGATTCCCGCTTCACGAAAACTGCCATCGATCACCTGGCCGAGTTCGCGTGCATCATCCTGATAACAGGGTACGGCGAGTGCATTGCGCGCTTTCTCACAGAGGCTTCGCAGGGGCGCAGATTTCGCGAGGTCGCCGGCTTCGACGATGACGAGCGTGTCTCCAGCTTCTGCGGCAAGCGCGGCTTCGACGGCTGGCGCGAGATTCTTGCTACCGATGCGGATCCTGATCACGCGCCGGTCGCCGAACATCGTAATGGTCCCGACTTCATCAGCCAGGCGCCCGGGATCGCCGGCAATGACATCGCCATCCAGACGAACCATCTGGAACGGGTCCTGCGCATCAGATGCGGTCTTGTCAGCCAGATGTCGTCCGCGTTCACTCACCAGCCCCGAATCCGGCCCGTAGAGCAGGACGACCGAAACCTGTGCACTGAGATTGGCAAGAGTGCGTTCCGCGTCACTCGCTTTGACGGTTGCCATCAGCTGTCGTCAATGCGGCTCAACTGGTGCTGACCGGTGCGGAAATCGATCGCGACCTGTGTTGCGACCAGCCGCGCCAGCTGCCGAGCGAGACGCTGTTCGGCCTCGCGCCGCGCCCGCAATGCGGCGAAGCGCTGATCCGTGCGATCATAGCTGGCTTCGCCCCGTTGCGAACCGGTCAGCACGATGCTCTCGGTCTCCAGATCCTCGATCTGCCAGGCCACATTCGCGTTGATCGCCCCTGAAGCCGCACGTCCCGTGGCGGTGCTGATGATCGGCGAACTTCGCTGCGCGGCTACCACCGCAGTCAGCCGATAACGCTTCTCGAGGTCCTCGGTTCGCTCACCATCAAGGGCGAAGATCAGCTCGCTGCGCAATTCGTGCGCCATCGCTTCGTCCCCGCCGCTGACCCGCACGCTGCCGACGTCGATGCGCTTGAGCTCTTCCGCTACACCGCCCGGCAGGCTTGCCGTCGGCGCATAGACCGGCGTGAAGCAACCGGCGAGCCCCAATGCGACACCGCCGATCAGCAGATGCCGCCAGCGCTGGAACAGACCGGTAACCGGTCCGGAATGGCGGCGGATGTTTCTCTCAGACGACGACATTGACGATCCTCTGCGGCACGACGATCACCTTGCGTGCGGGCTTACCGTCCATGGCGCGCCTCACACCCTCAAGGGCCAGTACCGCTTCCTCAATACTCTTTGCATCTGCATCGCGCGCCACGGTGACGTCTCCGCGCTTCTTGCCGTTGACCTGAACGGGGAGCGTGATCGAACCTTCCACCAAAAGTGCGGCTTCGACAAGTGGCCAATTCTGTTCGGCGACGAGGCCCTCGCATCCCAGAGCCGTCCAGCATTCCTCTGCGAGATGCGGCATCATCGGGGCGATCAACTGGACGAGCACCTGCAGAGCTTCGCGTTGGGCGAATGCCATGTCCGGCGCGGTCTCGCCCTGCTTGGCTGCGACCGTAGCCGAAATCGCATTGGCCAGTTCGTAGATCTTGGCGACCGCGACGTTGAACCGCAGATTCTCGATCGCTTCGCCAACGGCTGCCAGCGTGCGATGTGTCGCCTTGCGCAGGGCCAGTGCATCCTGTGCGCAATCCGGCGGAGGCGTGGCGGGCGCAACCGTCGCGGCGGAATCGTTCACCAGCCGCCAGACCCGCTGCACGAAGCG
>NZ_DATGCW010000374.1:0-4025 GCF_035311605.1 Saliniramus sp. | reverse complement strand
CGTCGAGGACCTGCGGGAGGAACTCAACGATTGCAGCGAGCCGGAAATCGGTCGGAGCAAACCCGGCCGCTTCGAATGCGCCAAAAAGATCTTCCGGCTTCATCTGACCGCTCGTGAGACGAACCATAAGCTCATCAACCTGCCTCGACAACTCTCCCTCGTTGAAAACGTTAAAAACCCCCGAAGCAGTCGGAAGCATGGACCCCAGAGGATTAGAGGAGTCGAAGCGTTGCGTCGCGAGAGAAAACGCCTGAGCTCCCTTCTCCAGAATCGGTTCATTAGCGATCTGGCCTACAGTGGAAAGCACGTTCGGCATATTGAGATTCATATCTGTCTCCTGAAACCAATGAAATAATGAAAGCACTGTGGTAAATTTTCTGAATAATTTCAATATATTTTAAATAACTAAAAATTATATATTTTGCGAAAATTAAAACAAAACGACCTCCCCACACGGGGGAGGCCGTCTCCTGGGTCGACATGGCATCGCCTGCCCGCATCAGGCGGCTTCCTCTTCGAGCAGATCCTCTGTTGCGCGTTCCTCCGATGCATTCATGTCGATCGGAAGCCCATCGGCGATGTTGCCGTCGAGGTCACTCAGAGGTGAGGGCTCGGCAACCTGCTCGCGATCGCCCCCGGCATTCGGATATTCGGAAATCGGGATCGGCTCGTATACGCCAGATTCATCAGTCTCTCGCATCCAGGGCGGCACGAGGCTCGGGTCCGAATATACGCTAGGAGCCGCAGGCCCTCGACCGCTGCCATCATCAACCGGCATGATCGACATGTCCTGCCCATCCGTCAGTTGGACATCGCGTTCACCCGCCCTCAAGGTGCTATCGACCGACATACCGCCCGGCGTCATCATGTCCGGGTACTGCATGCCCCCGGCCTGTGAGCCGCCGGGGAACTGGTTGGCCAACCGCTCCAGCATGGTGAGCAGTTGCATCATGCGCTCGAGAAAGAGAATCGCTCCGGCCAGCTCGTCCGGAACACCCGGGCCCATGCCCTGCATACCGAAAGGCGCGCCGACCTCAGTCGAGCGCATGGCATACGGATCTGCGTAGGGATCCGTCTGATAGAAACCCATCATATCAGGACCAAGGCCACCAACGAGACTGCCCCCGCCCGTCATCATCGCCGGATCCGCGACAGGAGGCCCGGCATCATTCAGCCCGGCAGCACGAAGCCCGTCCAAATATCCCTGTGCATAGACCTGTTCCGCCTGATCACTCGGGAATGCGCCCTGATCACTGATCGGCTGGGCGCCAAGGACAGATCCGGATTGTCGCATCGAACCGGAAAGTGCGCTGCCAAATTCTTCAGCACCCCCGTCCGGGACAGCTGCGTTGTTTGGGACATGGCTCGTCCGCTCGAGAACCATCAAATTGCTCATCACATAACTCCCATACATTCTTTATACCGCAATTCTTGATAACTCATTCCGTTTATGCTCGCAAATAATTTTAAACAACTAATAATAATTGTTAACCATAAACTGAATACATTTTAATAGAACCGCTCGCGCCACCTGTGTATTTGCACCAGCCCTCCCGGTGCGATCAGGTTCAGACCAGGAAAGCGTCGGCGTTATCGATGATCGCTGCGCGCGCGGCGAGATAGGCCGTGACGGCGCCGTCACGCTCCAGGCGCGGGCTGAGCAGATCGCCCTGCACGTAATGACAGCCCCAGCGCGCGAGCTGGTCGAACTGCGCCTGTCGCGCAATGCCACCGGCGGCACCCTGGAGGCCGAAACCGCGTGCGAGCGCAAGGATCGTCTGCGGCAGATCGGCCTCGGCACCGGGCCGGTCGATACCCGCGATGAGCGCTTCACCCATGCGCACCACATCAACCGGGAACCGCCGCAATTGCGTCAGCGAGGCATGGCCCGAGCCGAAATCCTCCAGCGCGATACGCATGCCGGCCTGCGAAAGATAGACCAGCGCATCGCGGATGACGTCGGCGGAACGCTCATGCAGGGCCTCTTCGGGCAAGGCCAGTTCGAGATGCACCGGCAGGATCCCGGCATCGCGCAACACCGCCTCGATCGCTGTGGGGCGTTGCGGATCGCGCAGCAAAGCGGCGGATACGGGCATGCTGAACAGACCCGGATCATGCCCCTGCGCGAGGAGCCGCCCGCGCATGGCGATCACCTCGGTCAGCATCCGGCCGAACAGGTTGCCGGCGAGATTGCTCGCCTCGGCAATGGCCAGAAGCTCGCGCCCGGCCACCTCCCCCTCCGGATGCTGCCAGACCGGTGTCACCGAAAAACCCGCATGGCGCCCGTCAGCCATGGCGATGAACGGCGTATAAGCCAGACGCAAAGGCGCAGGCATCATCGCGCCCGCCTTGCCGGCGGGATCCCCATCGTTGAGCAGACCGGCCAGCGCCCGGGCGAGGCTGCGTTGCCGCAGGGCCTGCCGGCGCAGATCGCCATCGAAGACCCGCCAGGCGTCGCGCCCTCCGGCCTTGACGGCGTAGAGCGCGGCATCGGCACTGCGATAAAGGTCATCCGCCTCCGCGCCATCACGCGGCGCCAGCGCGGCGCCGATGCTGACGGAGGGGTGGTATTCACGCCCGGCCAGGTAGAGCGGCGCGCGCAGGGCGGTGATCAGGCTGTCGAGCCGCTCTTCAAGGGCATTGCCATCAGCGATCTGCTCGAGGATCAGCGCGAATTCGTCACCGCCCAGCCGCCCGGCACAATCGCGCCCGCCCGCAGCTGCGGCGAGGCGCTCCGCGACCGCGCGCAACAGCGCATCGCCGGCCTCGTGGCCGAGCGTGTCGTTGACGTCCTTGAACCGGTCAAGATCGACGCAGACGAGCGCGATGGCGGCTTCGGGTTCGCGTGCGATCGCATTGATCTGCCGCGCTTCGGCCTGCAGCGCCCGGGCCTGGAGCGCACCGCGCAATTCTTCATGGAAATGCGTGCGATTGGCCAGCCCGGTCAGCCCATCATGGCGGGCGAGATGCGCGTTGCGCGCCTCGTCGCGAATGCGCTGCGAGGCTTCGACGACGGTACCCTCGTAGAAAGCGGGATTGCCCCGCGCGTCACGCACGACCCAGGCATTCTCGGACACCCAGATCCGCCGGCGCGATCCTGTGGTAATCACCTCGGAGACGAAATCGGTGACCTCGCCATGTTCATGCATCAGACGCGCGAACTCGTGACGGCGCCTGGGATCGACGTACCATTCGGTGCCGATATCCATAACCACCGCGATCAGATCTTCCTCGCTCTCCATGCCGTTGAGCTTGACGAGAGCGGGATTGGCACGCACCTGCTTGCCGTCGAGGCTCGAGCGATAGACGCCGATGACGCTGTTGCGAAACAGGCTGTCGCCGTCACCGGCATCCAGCATGTCGCGGTCGACGGGACGCCGCAGCCAGTCGGGATCGCTGTAGAGCCGCAATTCGCCACCGTCGGGCAGCGGATAGCGGCTGACATGGCGGCGCGCGCCCGCGCGCCCGAGACCGATCGCGCTTTCACGCGCATCGAGTGCGACGCGATCATGCTCTTGCGGTTGCACGGGTACATGCCAGCCAAGAACCTCTGCCGCGCGCGGATTGCAAAGGACGACCCGGCCATCAGCGGCGATGACGATCACCCCCTGCACCATCTGCAACAGAAGATGCGGCAGAATTTCATGTGGAGGAGGTTCTGCCGGAATCGGGGCGTTCGGCATGACGGGCTCTGGCGGACGGCTTTTGCCGTCAGCTTCCGTCACATCCGCCTGTAAACGTGAGGCCGCCATCGATACCATCTCCGCAAGAGCCGCCCTCGGGGCAGATACACCCTCTCACGGCAAAGGTTAGAATCGCGTGAAGCTTCCCTAAGGGAATGGCGCATCGGCCTCCAGCCGCAGATGCAGGATCGGATAGGGGCGCCCGCAGGCATCGAGCCGCGAGCGTCCGGCCGGCGTGAAACCGATCCGCGCATAGAAGGCACGTGCCGGCCAGTTCTGCTCGTTCACATCGACCCGCACGGCGCGCAGCCCGGTCCTGACACCCTGCCATCCCGGCGGTTT